>NZ_PQWO01000004.1:300000-425917 GCF_003231495.1 Acaryochloris thomasi RCC1774 | reverse complement strand
CACTGGGGCCACCGACACAAGCGCACCCCTGCGATGGTGTTGGGATTCATCCAGCGGCCAGTTGAAATTGCTGAGATATTGGTGGTCAGAAGTTTTAGATGCGTCACTTCTTAGCTGGACAGTGCCCTCGATTAAGTTGCCCAAATCCAAATCATGCCAACGACGATCACGCAGAATCTGAGCCTGTTGATCGGACCAAGCCACGGTGTCAGTCTCGTAAAGCGTCTTTGCATAAGTCATGGATGCAACTCAATCAACGTTTGACTGATTCTCTCTAACTCTAGCACCACGACTATTGAGCAGCGAGTTCAGCACCTAATAAAACCTAATGTTCTCGCTGAGCACCCCATAAACAAGAGTTTCGACATCCCATTTTGTCCCATTGAGGATTCTTCTGAGTTCGATGAAGATTGAAATTGTCAAGCGAATACATCAATTCAATTCGCACCAATCTTTATTAACAGTCAGGAGAAACACAGTGAAAAATACTCAAGCAATCGCTCAAGTTTTAGCCAAAAAAGGTCTACTTCTCACCGCAACCACTGCTTTAAGCCTGGCTGCAGTTACAACTTTTACCCATGCACCGGCCCATGCTTTTTGTATTGAGCTACCCGGCCTCAGACTCGGATGCGACGGTGGAACAACGCCCGTCACACCTCCCTCAGCACCTAAATATTCCGTGACTCAGAAGAACCCCCATACCCGCAGTGTTGTGCAACGTTTTGGCCCTGTTGACAAAGAGACTGCGACCAAAAAGCAGCAGGAGTTTCAAAGAACGCACTACGCGATCTTCCGATATGCGGGCATTGGTGAGCAGGTTCATACTCGAGCGTTTTCCAGCAGCTACGCAGCGCAAAACTATCTGACCTCCAAAGGACCGTGCCGTGATGCGAATGCTTTTGGAATCTGTGTCCTAGACCTTCAACAAGTGCGACCTGCCATTGTTGAAATGACTCAGGTTAACTAAGACTATTTCCCATCATTTAAGAAAGCTGATCCACATCAGAGCAACACATCAGCTTCTGCACACATCTATCCAAAACTAGAAGAACTCAGTCGGGTGAATCACAATGAATAACACAGCTAAAAAAGCACTCAGTCTAAAGTTTGCATTCCTAACAGCAGTCGCACCACTCATGATGCTTTCGTCTCCAGCATCAGCAGGAATATTTCGTAAAAGCTGTAAAGACGCTTATCTCAAAGTTCAAAATGATACCAGTCAAAAAATCAAGGTTATTGATCTCGACTACTGGGATGAGAAAGATGATAAGTGGCGTTCAGAGCCAGTCCCGAATGAGGTTATCCCCAGTGGTCAACCCTGGCAAGAGATTCGGAATCTAGAGAAGGTCAATAAAGACGACACTAAAATCAGGGTGAAATACCGGACGCTGACAAATAAGGGCAAGTGGAGCTGGAAAGTCAGCAAGAAAGAATCTGGCACGTTGGTCAAGTGTACGCAAGGTCAGCAATATACCATCACCCTTCGATAGCTTAATTAAGCCTACGACTGGCGACTCAGACACCGAGCTGGAGCATCACGATCAGGCAACTTGAGAATACATGAAGTCTTTGCCGATCTCTCTAATGCTCCAGCTATTATGGGTCCAGCCTATCGATTTCCCTGGGGTTTAGAGGCTGGCCTATCCAGCCCAATATTTTTTTGCGATCGCATCCCTCTCTCTTTTCCCATCATGAACGCTAACCCATCTCATCCCTACCGTCATCTGGGGGGCAGTCTTCCTCTAGATGATCCCACCTATGTTGTGCGGACCGCCGACCGAAATCTCTACCAGGCTCTGAAAAACGGTGAGTTCTGCTACGTTCTCAACTCACGGCAAATGGGTAAGTCTAGCCTGCGGGTGCGGGTGATGCAGCAGCTACAGGCTGAGGGTACCGCCTGTGGAGTCGTGGACTTATCAGCCATCGGTACCGAGATTGCAGAAGAGGCTTGGTACAAAGGAGTTGCCTATCGCATTCTTCGAAATTTCAAACAGGCCAAGAAATTCAAATGGCGACAGTGGTGGGATGAGCATAGCTTTCTTTCGCCCGTCCAGCAGCTGAGTGAGCTAATCGATGAGGTGCTGCTCACGGCAGTCACCGATAACATCGTTATCTTTATTGATGAAATCGATAGCGTTCTCAGTTTTGACTTTTCTACTGATGATTTCTTCAGCTGGATTCGGTCCTGCTATAACAACCGGGCCGATGATCCAAACTATCGGCGACTGACCTTTTGTTTACTTGGGGTTGCCACTCCCTCCGATCTGATTGCGGATAAAAAACGAACCCCGTTTAATATCGGGCGGGCCATTGAGCTGAATGGATTTGAGCTCGACCAAGCTCAGAATGCATTGATGCCAGGATTAGGAGCAGAGGCTCCCGAGCAGGCGCTGGAGCAGATTTTGTACTGGACGGGGGGACAGCCATTTTTGACTCAGAAGCTCTGTCAGTTAGTGGCTGAAGGCAACAATTCCAATATTGAACAGGTGGCTCAAGCCTACGTGATTGAGAACTGGGAAAGTCAGGATGAGCCTGAGCATCTGAGAACGATTCGCGATCGCATCTTCTGCAATCCCAATAGCTCTGGACGCCTGCTGGGGCTCTATCAAAACATCCTGCAACAGCAGGGCGTGCAGGCCAATGACAGTTCCGAGCAGCGAGAGCTACGTTTAACCGGGCTGGTGGTTAGACGCCAGGGACAGCTTCAGGTTTTTAACCCCATCTATGCCAGAGTTTTTAATCAAGATTGGGTCACACAGTCCTTGGCTGACCTGCGCCCCTATGCCCCAGCGCTAGAGGCTTGGGTGGCTTCAAATCACCAGGACTCATCACGGCTGCTGCGGGGAACTGCGCTCAAAGAGGCTCAGGTCTGGGCGGATGGCAAAAGCCTCAGCGATTTGGACTATACCTTTCTGGCTGCCTGTCAGGAAGCTGAGAAAGAAAGGGTTGAGGCGGCCCTAGCCCTTGAAGCAGAGGCCAAGCAGATCCTTGCTAAAGCCAACAAAAAAGCCAATCAGCGCATTCGTTTAGGGGCAGGCATTCTAACCTTTGCGGGGTTAGCTTTAGCCGGATCTCTGACCTACTCTAGTCAGGCCGCTATTGAGGCGAGAGCGGCGAACGAAAAGACGAGTGAGGCAGAACAGGCATTCCAGACGGCTCAGTCAAAAACGCGCTTGGCTGAGCGAGCCTCACAGAAAGCGCGCACTGAATTAACCCTTGCCCAATCTGATGTAAAGCAAGCCAACCAGATTCTCACTCGGACACAAAAACAAACCCGAACCAAAATTCAGGCCGCAAACCGACAGATTATCGCAGCTCGCCGACGAGCGACGCAGGCCAATCAAGCCACGCTTTCCGCTCAATCGCGCACTCAACAGGCTGAACTGGAACGGCAACAAGCTGAACTGGAACAGCGGGATGCGATCTCAAGTGAAGCGCAGGCTAAAGCCAATACTCGTCAAGCGCTCACGGCCCAAGTACAGGCAGAGTCGGCCCAAGCCAAGGCGGAATCAAACACTCAAATCGCCCTCATCGCCCAGCAAGAAGCCCAAGAGGGTACAAGACTAGAGCGTTCTGGCTTAGAGGTTCTACAGCGGTTTTCAGTGCAGCAAATTTCAGGATTGGTCGCGGCTGTCAACTTAGGCAAAGAGCTGCAGCAAATTGTCGCGGATGGTCGACGGCTAGCTGAGTACCCCGCAGCCAGCCCCTTACTGGCATTACAAACGATTTTGGACCAGATTCAACAGGCGGGAACGATCTACGATGGCCCCGATGAACTCCGGTTCTTCAGTCAAAGGAAAAACATCCCAGATGTATGGTTGAGCGCCGATAGCCAGCGGTATATAACGTTGAGTGGTGCTGAGGGTACACCGCTGCTAAAGCTCTGGGATATCCAAGGGAAAAAACTCCAAGAGTATCCACTAAACGCTGCAAAGCAGTCGGAGGACTTCAAACTGTGGTCTGTCTATGTCGCCTCTCCCGAACAACCCTCAGCATTGGGTCGTCGAAATCTAGTCGCGATGAGCTGTGCCGGACGGCTCTGCATTCATAAGTTAGGTGGTAAACGCGTGACGACACTCAATATTGAAATTGACGATAGGTTTGCCGACGGTACGCAGGTGGCATTCTACCCAGAACAGGGAGAGATTGTAACGGTTGACCAGCAAGAAATTAACAAGATTGAAGCGGAAAAAGGGGACGGGAGCAGTAACAGCCGCGAACATCGCAGTATTGTGCGACGTTGGAATCTAGCCGGTCAGATAATTGATGAGGCGACCAGTCATAGCACGATCACTTTATCGACATCCGGTCGGCATTTGCAGGTGTGGAGTGATGACAAAAAAACAATACAGCTTACGGACCTCCAAGGCGAGCTGATCCAAGAACTCAAGCGCCCTGACTTTGCAGCATTTGACTTTAGTCCATCCGGCGATCGCATGGCTGGACTCACTTGGGAGGGCGAGATTCAGATTCAAGATTTAAAGGGCAATCAAATTCTTAGTTTCAAGGGGCATGTTCCCGAAATCCAATCCACATCTGAAGCCAAGGAATGGTCCCAGAGACTTTGGTTTGGTAGCGATCGCTATTTAGTCAGTACCGCCTCTTCCTCTTCTGACAATGCCACCCATCTCTGGAATATACAGGGAAATCAACTGACGTCGTTACCTTCTGCCAGTTCCGAGCACCGCCCTTGGTTTGTTGGCTTCACCTCGCAAAATAACCGCATGGTTACGGTTGATGCTAGGCCAGGGAAAGGGAGTATCTTGCGTCTCTGGACTGAAGACGGCACCTTGCTCAAAACGCACTCTTTGAAAGAGACGAGCATTAGTGCCCCCGTCTTTCAGCCTCAAGGAAAGCATCTTGCCACGGTCGAATCTAATATGTTCTCCTCCAAGGATGTCATGATCCGACTATGGAACTCTGATGGTCGGCAGGTTGCGGCCATTCCGGTCGAGGGACAAACCCAAGGATACGATCTCATTTGGAGCTTCAACAGTCGTCGTATTACTGCTCTGATCGATCAAAAGACAATCAAGTCCTGGGATTTGAGCGGCAGATTACGTCAGACTTTCGTTGTGCCAAAAACCCATAAGGCTCTTTTCAGTTTGGGGGACAATCGCATTGCGACACAGGACTTCGATGGGGTGATCGCATTCTGGGATAGCCAAGGCCAACAGACTGCAACACTGAAGCATCCTGCGGGTTCAGACATTGCCACAGCATGGTTTTCAGCAGGGCAAAACCAGATCATAACAGCGGCTGTTGATGGTGCCCTCCGTCGCTGGAATACCCAAGGCAAGCTACTAGAGGAGACGCAACGGCATCCCTCTGAGGAGTTGTACAGCAGCAAAGTTTGGCCGAGTCCGACCGGCGATCGCTACGCTGTTGCTCAAGACAGCGGCAACGTCCAGCTCTGGACCCTTGACGGTCAGCAAATTACCACCTTTATCGGCCACTCAGGAGCCATTGATCAGTTCCGGTTTAGCCCCGATGGGCAAAAGTTTGCAACTTCTAGCATTAGAGATCGCACTGCCCGCATCTGGGATCTTCAAGGGCGACAAATTGCCCAATACGACACGGCGAATTACTACGGCATTCTGTCAGCTCTCAATCCTGACTGGACTCAGATTGCAGTCATCGAAGATGCGCCTCACGGTCAGACACCTCAGACGACTGTAAAAGTTTGGCCTGTCGATACTTTAGAGACGCTGATAGGTCGAGCCTGTCGGCGACTGAATTCAACGCTAGCCCCTGAGTCTCAGCGCGGCGGGCTGTACAACAGTCAGGGGCAAGGGATTAACCTCTCAGAAATCTGTGACGATCGGGCTGACGCGATGGATACATCAGCCAATGCGTTTTAAAGTCCTAGTGTTCAATTTTGCAAGAATCTTGGGTGGAAGCGGAGTCAATTATTATGCCATCTTGATTCCCGTAGTATTCGCGCTTTGACAGCAGGTAAGCAGAATACGACTCACTGTGAATACCGCGTCGTCGTTGAGAAAGTCTCAGTCTTTATCTGGATTTCTCACAAGTCTTTATCAAAATTCCCTTTAGCGCTTTACTCGTACGAATTTAAGGCAATAACAGTGTGCATTTTAAAGCTGTTTTAAAAATTAGCCTAAGCAACGCTGTTTGTCGCAGATCTTTCTGGCCTTATCCCTATGGAAAGATCCCGTAGATTTTCTGAGGCAACAGTTGGTTTCCTGCAGGTACCATAATGACAGAACGTTCAGTCATCCTGAACGCGCCAGCATTAGGTCAAAATCACAATCTCATTTTTGCACTGCGGAGGCTCTGGCAGAGTTGATATCTAAAGGTTACAGATGGTGCTTCCAAACAGCCTCAAAATAGTGCAACGTGCTTTTGTCAGCACGCTAGTTGCCTCGTCTGCTTTTTCAGTCGCTGATAGCCAGAGTCGTTACCAGAAGGCCGATCAGGGTTTTGCCTTGCCTTTAGCAATAGGGTTAGGACTGGTTATGCTGACGTTGGGAATGACCACGATACTGGTCTCTCAAAACAGTCGCTCCACTGCATGGCAACGAAAAGAATCTGGCGCAAGTCAAGCCAGTGCGGAAGGTGGCTTTGCACGAACGTTAGCCCAGCTTATGAGGCCGAATAATGCAGTCTTATTGGCTCGTAATTATGATCCCATTAATCCTAAAACAGGCAAAACTTACTTTGGCCCAGATGGCATGCTCAATAGCGGGGACGAAGAAAGCGCTGCGATTGATGAATGGGGAAGTGCGACGACAACCCCATGCATTAGCCCGGGGATAGCTCCACCCAACATCAGCTACAGCGGTGCATTTGGCACCAGTGGCCAATACACTCTCAAGGCTTATCGATATAACCAAACTCAGAAAACAGCTAGCTTTTTAATCGAAGGTACACGAGACGCCTCGGCCTCTTACATTGTCACAACCCTACGGGTTGACACCCCTGAAGTTTTTCCTGGTGTACTCACGAGCCGAAGCATTTATCTACAAGGCAGAACTGTGACAGGCAATAATGGCAACCTTTTCTATAATCCTGGCTATTCAGCAAGTCCGACTTTTACAGGAGGAACTTCTCCAGGGGATAGCAAGCGTTCTCAGTCTTTAGACGCGATCTGGTCCGGCTCGACGGATGGCTTCAGCGGGGATGCCGTTAAAGGAAAAATTACAGCCTGTCCGATTGCGTTTACTTGGCCTGTGACTCCCCAAGGGACTGACTTGGGCGTTTTGAACAGCAGTAGAACCTTGACTGCAGCCGGTGGTGGCATTACCTACTACCAAACGCCCGAGATCCAGCTCACTGGGAACGATACAGTGACGGTAGATACAACGTCTGGTCCCGTATATCTCTACGTCCATTGGTGGTCATCTCTCAGAGGGAACTCCAAGATTCAGAATATACGCACCGATGGTCAGCCTCCTCGAGTCGGTGATCTGAGAATCATCATGACTGCAATTGACGGTGCACCGTTAGACCTTTATGACACCAGTTGTATTGATACAGCCTTTTTCTATAGCCCTTACTTAGACTTACAAATTCAAACGACGGGAGACGGTTGCCCCAGTCCTGGTAACAGCAACTTTGATGGAGTTGTTTGGGTAGAAGATGTCGTCAATGCACCTAGCAGCTCTACAACTCGCCCCCCCTCAGATTATGATGGAACGCTCATCACTACGACAGGAGCCACCTCTGGCATTGCTGTGCCTGAAGACGTGTCCAGTCTTGCAGATGTCTTATCGACCGTTGAGTTGCCTGTTAAACCCAAGTTTCGTGACGTAAAAACTTGGCAGCGAGTCCGCCTATAATCCTATTGTCTGCCCTGCTTTCAACATAATTCTGCCTGTGACCTCTTTTTCATGACCAGGTCACTGACTCAGCAGTCGGGCTAGTCGCACAACGGGATAAAGAAAAGACAGCCACGTCGGGAGTGGATAAAACTCGCGATCGTCTGGCGTAGGTCTCAAGAGATTTTTGACAAAGGTGAGGCTACAGCGAGACCGATCGTCGAAGCGTTCAAGGAGCTGAAAGCCAAAGATAAAGCGCTGCCATAGGTTGACGGTCAGATCTGCGTCGTCGTCGCCTTGAATAATCTGCTGCCGGACCTGAGAGGCTAATGATTGCTGGCGGAAGTCTGTTTTTATGAGAGTTGCGATCGCATCTGGCAACTCCACCGCTAACAAATCCCGAGCCAACACCAAACCCAGCAGCAACATTTGCTCTGTTCCGGCCCAGCGAGCTTTCTGAACTAGATCAGCCCAGTTCAGTTCATCGTGTAGGCGAACCAGCTCAGCCACATCACAAACCCAGCTCAGACGCTGCCAGCGATCCTTGGCCCCATGAATACAAAGGTAGAGCAACAAATCCTCTGGATGGAGGCTAGCGATCGGTGCCCCCAGCACAGACACTGTCTGGAGACGATACCAAATCTGATCAAAGGTAAACGACAGATGATAGAACTCGCCCGCCACCAGACGCTGATGTAAATCGATACAGAATAAGGTTTCCGGGTGCTGAAACGGACATTCACCCAAAGCCCGTACGAGTTTTCCCTCGTGTCTGGGAGAGTTGAGCAGATAGACATGCTGCATGCCAGACCGGTAGCCGTGGGCAAACAGCAGATCGCGGGCTTCTCCAAAATGCTGAGGATGCACCAAGATGTCTAAATCACTAAACGTTCGCAGCGCTAAATTTTGGTAGACAGTGGTTGCCAGAAGCGGCCCCTTAAAAGAAATAGCTGGAATCTGATGTTCAGCCAATAGTTTAAGAAGCTGCACCAGTTCCTGCGTCAAAGCAAGATTATCCAGTTGATTGTCCTGAAACTCTTGCTGCAGCTCTTCTAGAATCTCAGCAGGCACTAAGGCCGAAGCGTGGGTATTGAGAGCCTGATACAGCAGCGGAACGACGCGATGCGTAAAGGCCGCTTCAATGACACTAGCCCAATCAAGGGGCTGCTGCAGGAGTTGCTGTAGCTGGTCAACAATGGCGTCATTGAGCTGGGTACGCGCGCAGTACAGCACTAGCTGCATTTCTGGAGATATTACTGTGACCGTTGAGGCAATTGGGTTTGCCGAGATGACCATAGGGATTGATTCTAAATAGATCAAAAATTAGCGGTAATTTTTAGCTTGCGTCTCATAGAGCTGAGCATAGGTCCCCCCCCGTCTCAGCAACTCCTGATGTGTACCCTTCTCAATGATTGAACCATTTGCCATGACGTAAATACAGTCCGCCATCCTGACAGTTGCTAAGCGATGACTGATTAAGATTGCGGTTTGGTTGTGCGTCAGCTGGTAAAACTTCTGGAAGACCTCATACTCTGCCTTGGGGTCAAGAGCGCTCGTGGGTTCATCCAGGATAATAATGGGGGAATTGCGTAAGAAAGCCCGAGCCAGAGCAATGGACTGCCACTGTCCACCACTGAGTTCTTCACCAGCTTCAAACCACTTGCCGAGCACCGTTTGATACCCCTGCGGCAGTTGATGAATCACCGTATCGGCTCCTGAACGAAGAGCTGCTTCCTTAATGGCAGCCTCATCGGACAGCTCAATATTCCCTAACCCAATATTTTCCCGAGCCGTCAGATGGTACTGCACATAGTCTTGAAACACTGCGCTCATGTGGCGGTGCAGCTCTGTAATCTCGAAGGATCTGAGATCAATGCCATCTAGCGCAATTCGGCCTTCGGTCGGATCGTAAAGGCGACACAACAGCTTCACTAGCGTTGTTTTACCACAGCCGTTCTCGCCCACCAGCGCAATGGTTTCTTGGGGACGAATCGTGAGACTTACGTTTCGGAGAGCCTGCCGCGTAGTTTTAGGATATTGGAAGCTGACGTTCTCCAGCGTAATACCCTGCTGCAGAGGCATCGGGACAGATCGAGGCTTGACCAAAGCAGGCAAGCGAGACTTCAGAGCTAGAAATTCCCGGAAATTCTCAATGAAGAGATTATCTTCATATAGACCGGCTAATCCCTGCAGGACCGCTCGCATTGCGCCTTGTCCACGCTGAAAGGCCTGATGGTAGAGCACTAAATCCCCAAGCTTTAGAGTGCCCTGCACCGTCTGATAAACGATAAAAGCATAGGCTAAAAATACGACACCGCTCGTGATCAACTGAGTACCGGCGAACCAAATAAATCGCCGCATCACCAGCTTTAATTTCTCTCGATACAGGCGCTGGCGAATCTGCTGAAATCGCTGTCCAAAGAAGCGGCTCAGGCCATAGAGTCGCACCTCTTTCGCTGCCGAGTCAGACGTTAGCAGCCACCCTAAATAGTCAGCCTGTCGTTCCAGAGACGTACGGCTGCGCTCCCAGCGATAGAACACCTGAGCAAATTTCATTTTCACAAACATTGCGGGTAGAGCTGCCGCAAACAACACCCCAATCAGACCTGCATGCAGCGACAGGAGCAATCCCACCATTGCCAGCAGCGAAATGCCGTTTTCACCGATCTGCACAAGGTTGTCGAGAATATCGACGGGGCGGTAGGGGGCTTCTTCTTCGGCTCGCTCTAAAATGTCGTGGTACTCAGGATCTTCGTAGTATCCAAGGTCTAGGGCTGCAGCTTGCGTATGGAGTAATTCTTGGGTGTAATCGGTCAGCCGCTGGCGCTGGGCCGCATTGATCAGCTCTGAGAGGGCGATACACAGGTTCGTAATCAGCATCACCCCGGCGTAGAGCCCCACCAATACCAGCGCCTGATTGAGAATAGGGGCTTTGTCTGCGTCCGTGACGCTGACGGTTACAGCATCGACGATCAGCTTGGTGAGATAGAGAGAGGCGAGGGGTAAAATCCCCTGAATGACAACGAGAATCAGACGACCAATCGTCCAGCCCGGAGAACTCTGCCAGACCAGCTTTGTCGCAGTTTTGAGGGCGCCACATTGGGCACGAAGCAAATGAAGCAATGGACCCACTGGCATCACGAATTACAGCCTTCGACGGATTAATTAGGACATCAAGGTTGTTAAAACCGATGTCTGCCAAAGAAGGGCTACCCTAACTTAGCTGGCGACGGCGATAGGAGCAATCACCAACCCGAATCAAACGCTGGCTAAGGCTAGGTCGGCAAGGTGTAATTCAACTAAATCCACAATGTCGGATACTGCGTCCAAGTCATATTGCCGACTCAGGTAGCAGATGGGCACCTGCTTCACAAGCTGAGTAAAGTGAGCAAAATGAGCGGCGTGGTTGGTGGCCTGAAGCATGGCGTCGCCGAAGCGAGTGCAGTACCAATTCGGCAACAGCTCCATTAAGGCATCCTGTCCAGTTAGAACTTCTAACTCTAAGGTAGGTCCCTCGCCTAACAGATAAATGCACTGTAGCGGCAGCGGCTCCAGGGAAAACTGGTCGTGATAGTGATGCGATCGCTTCTCTAATTGTGGGTGCAGACGCGGCATCGCCTCAGGTTTGTCGCCTAAACACTCTGCCGATTCAGGCCAAAGCTTAAGCTGTGGGTAGCCGGGTAGCACCAGAGGAGGCACATCCATCCGTAGCGCAGTGACGTCATCGGTCATCACCTGGTGGCCCCGTAGCTGGAAGGCTCCTGCGGTTGTGGATTTGCCCTGACCGCTGTCGCCTAGAAATGCAATAGCAACGCCATTAACAGCCACCGTACTCGCATGAAGCACTAGCAACTGACGCTGATGCAACAGTAATCCAAGGGCAGCCCCCAACAAGTAAAGGCGGATCACTCGCTCATCGGCCCCGGGTAACGGGTCGACAATAATCTCCCGTCCTCCTTTCACCCTAAAGGTTCCAGCATTCTCCCAGGCGAGATAGGCAACCTGCTCGCGGATGTGACAGGTACATTCTGAATTCGTAGCGACCAGCGACGGTGCAGACAGCTTGCCCCACCGGATGACGATATCTGCATCGCCCGTCCCAGGAGCTAATTCTGGTAAATGAAGGTCAGACTGAAGGGTGAGACCGTAGGCAGAATACATAGGCATGAATCGTTGTACACCAATCGCGTTTGAAGTCGCCTGTTGCTGAAATCTAAATTTTGAGCAGGAGAAACTCACAGACAATAACGCGATGCAGAGCACCGCGTTATCAGCGTTCAAAACTCAGAGCCCCCGCCTGGTGACCTTAAGCCAGCAAACGGAAGCGCAAAAAGCCCCGTACGCTTTCCTAAAAAACAGGAAATAGCGCGACTATGAACCGCTGCCTTGGGGATGCTTAAGCCTTGCTCGCTTGATGAAAATGTGACGGGCATGACGACGACGACGGCGACGACGACCGTATCCCTTCGTGATTTCCTCAACAGAACCGTGAACAGCCAAGGCTGGGGATGAATAAGCTTTCTTATGCTGCATCATTTATCTCCTAGAAAAAGTGCATACAAACTGCCAAAAGACACTAGTGACGTTAGTCATTGAGACCGCGAATGAATGATCAGCGAGCAGCGGCTATCTCGTGTGCAGACATGCAGGACAGTTCCTTCGAGCATTGCTCTTCAGAACGCATCTAGCGAAATTAGAATCAACCTAAAGCTCGCGAATGTACTTATCTAACAGCGAAATAGACGTTGCAGAGACATAAACAACCGAGATTGCCTATGCTTTGCTTACCCCAAAACCCTCTATCTTGCCTGTACCCCCCAAGCAAGTGAGTTTGATAGTGAGTAGCGCCTGAATAACTAACAGAAGACTATGAACGAGATGTTCATAGACATAACTAGCATTACTTTTGTAATTACAGTGTACAAAATTATAACCGCCAGGTTAACAGAACGCAATATTCTCTTAACGTTCCAAAAATAGAGATGGTGGTGTCCAGATGAGACCGAGCAGCTCTACTGTGGCAGACTACAGAGATCTAGAGCATGATCACCTTGCCCCACAGGTATGGCAGTACGCGTATTGATTAGGACATCAAAATGGTTGAACATCATGTCCGCTAAAGAAGGGCTGTCCTCACTTAGCCGCGTATTGCTATAGACCGCTACAAAGCCGAGCTATTGAGCTTATAATAAGCATGAGTACTTACCAAGAGGTTCCTCTGTGCTGCAGCTCCTTCACCCTGAAAGCTGGCAAGATTGGACCATGGTTATGGGCTTTAGTAGTCTCTTTATTTTGGTCGTTTGGCGAGTACTGATGACCAAACCCCAGTGACTTAGCAACCGTGAAGGCAATGGACCTAGAATGAGGAAACCGCTATTTGTAGGATCCTCTTTTGCCCATGACCGTTGTGTCTTCACACCCTTCCCCTGCTGGGGATACCCTCACTAAGAACGTTCAGCAAACTACACTCTCCAATGGTCTGACTGTTCTCACTAAAGAAGTCCATACAGCACCAGTGGTCAGCGTTCAAGTTTGGTATCGAGTCGGGGCTCGCAACGAGAAGCCCGGTTCCAGCGGCATAGCCCACCAGCTTGAGCATTTATTGTTTAAGGGGACTCACCAGCGCCCGATTCAGTTTGGTCGCCTTTTCAGTGCCCTAGGCAGCGATTCCAATGCCTTTACCAGCTACGACATGACGGCCTATTTCGGTACGGTCAGCCGCGATAAATTAGAGGCGCTACTTGTCCTTGAAGCGGACCGAATGCGGAACGCCCGCATTGATGCAGAGCAGCTCGCCAGTGAACAGCGGGTGGTGATTTCTGAACTGCAGGGCTACGAGAACAGTCCTGAGTATCGCTTGGGTAAAGCTGTAATGCAGCGAGCGTTCCCCAACCACCCCTATGGTCTATCGGTAGGCGGATCTAAGGCCGATGTGGAGAAGTTCACAGCGCCCCAGGTCAAAGATTATTACGATCGCTTTTACTGTCCCAGTAATGCTGTTCTGGTGATTACGGGCGATTTTGAAACAGCTTCCACGCTAGCGGTTGTAGAGCAAGCCTTCGGTGATTTTGCCGCTTCGCCTGTCGAGCCGGTGATTACGGCCTCCTTAGACGCCCAGGGAGAGGGAACTCCTGACCCTATTATCCTTCGAGAACCTGGCAGTACTTCACTGTTGGAGGCTGTTTATCCCTTGCCCAATGTGCATCACCCTGATGTGCCAGCGCTAGACATTATGGACAGCATTCTGTCGGCAGGGCGCAATTCTCGGTTTTACCAGGCTCTGATTGATTCGGGGCTGGCTAGCTACGTGAGTGCCTATGCGGTGGCGCTAATGGAGCCGGGTTGGTACAACATTTCGGTGGTCGCTGCTCCAGACCAAGATCTAGAGACGTTAGATCGGGTACTGCAGGAGACGATTACGGTGATCCAGCAGCAGCCCGTCAGCGCCGAGGAGCTGCTGCGGGCGAAGGTCCAACTCAAGGCCAGTCTAATTCTTAGCAATCGAGAAATTGACCATCAGGCCAGTCAGTTGGCCTATAACCAGATTGTCTCGGGGGACTATCGCTACAGCGATCGCTATTTAGCGCATCTGGAAGCGGTGACGGCAGCGGATGTACAGCGGGTTGCTGCCCAGTATCTGAAGTCCAGTCAGCGAACGTCGGGTTGGTTTGAACCCTCTCAACTCACCGACCAGCCTTTTTCCGGTGGTCCCGCAACGCAGACTGCGGAAGACTTTAGCCCCAGTGAGCCGGTGGATCCAGCGGTGGTGGCGCAATATTTGCCCCCCATCCCGGACGCGACGGTTTCGAGTACCCAGGCGCTGCCTGAAAAAGTGGTGCTATCGAACGGTCTGCGGGTGCTGCTGCTTGAAGACCACAGCTCGCCTACGGTGACCCTTAGTGGCTACATTCAGGCTGGCAATAGCTTTGATCTGCAGTCTCCTGGTTTAGCCGGACTGACGGCAGATAATTTGCTCAGCGGCACCCAAACGAAGGATGCCCTCACCCTTGCTAAGGCGCTGGAGAACTGTGGAGCAGGACTAGACTTCAGCTCTTTTCGAGAAGGGGTTGATATTGAAGGCTATGCCCTGTCCAGCAATATCTCAGTTTTGCTCGATACGCTGGCAGATGTACTGCAGAATGCGACGTTCCCTGAACAGGAGGTGTTGCGATCGCAACAGCGCACCCTCTCGGGTCTCAAGATGGAGCTAGACGATCCAGGGCGGCTGGCGCGGCGCACTTTTCAGCAGCGGATCTACCCAGCAACGCACCCCTTTCACTCTTTCCCGACAGAAGAAAGCCTGAGAGCCATCACTCGGGACGACCTGCAGCACTTCTATCAAACTCACTACCTGCCCCGGCAAACCATACTAACGTTAGTGGGCGACTTCAAGGTAGGCGAGATTACTGACAAGCTAGAGCATCTATTGGGGGCGTGGCAGTCGCAGGGTTCTGTTCCCTCACTATCTTTTCCAGAGGTAACGCAGCCGTCGGAGATTGATCGCCTTCAGGTCCCCATGACCGGTAAATCTCAGGTCGTGACCTATCTGGGCTACTGCGGCATCAATCGGCACGACCCCCGCTACTATGCTGCACTTTTATTTAACCAAGTCTTGGGGGGCGATACCCTAGCCAGTCGATTGGGGACAGAAATTCGCGATCGCCAAGGACTCACCTATGGCATCTATAGCTATTTTGCTGCCGGAGAACAGGCGGGCCCCTTTGCGATCCAAATGCAGACCTCCCCAGAGGATTCAGAGCAGGCCATCTCTAGCACCCTCATGCTCCTGCGACAGCTCCGAGAATCGGGGATTACGGCAAGCGAGCTAGAGACAGTGCAACGAACGCTAGTCAATAGCTACCCCGTTGATCTTGCAGCCCCCGACCTTCTTGCCCAGCGCATTCTTATGAATGAAGTGCACGGGTTGCCCCTGACTGCCATTCAAGAGTTTCCGCAAAAGCTTAATGACATCTCGCTGGATGAAGTCAATGCTGCCATTGAATCTTTAATTCACCCAGATAAACTCATTATCGTGACGGCAGGAGCGCAATCCTAATTGCTCCGAATGACAGAAGCCTGAGTCTTCTGCTAGGGCGAGCGCCGAACACTATCGCCATTGAGAGTCGTCCGATAGACGTAGCTTTGGCCCGTTGCCGTATCCATGACTTCTACCTGCCACCCTTCGGTCAGTGCTGCTAGACAGGCCTCAGCCGGTCCCCCCAAACCCAGACAGCCATCGGACCAAGTTTCTCTGCTGTAGGCTTTAACCTGCAGCGATGTCACACCCAGCTCTTCACTAAGCTGAGCTTTGACCTGATTTGCAACTTCGTCCGGCAGCCCTTCTTGCTCAGCAGCGGCTCCCTGTTCAGAATTCGGCGCGGTAGTCTGAGGGACTGAACTGGGGGCTTCGGGCTGTGCCGAAATAGTGCAGCCGCCCAGCAGGCTAAGACTGAGCAGCAAGCTAATAAATCGAGTAAAGGAAAACATGAGATCTGACCTCTAAGTTGCTCAAACCCAATCTAGAGTTGATGATGCCAACCGCTTTGCCCGTATAAAATCATTGCTTAGTTTTTCTGAGGGGTTGCTCTCTCAATCGCCTTTTCAATAGACGTCGTGAGATGTGCAGCCAATGTTTTGACGTTTGGCTCTTTCAGAAAGCTGTCAGCGGAAACAACACCATGACATCCTGGCACATCATAGATCGTCAGCGCGGCGGCGATCGCTCCCCAACTCTGCTCTAATGCTGGAAACTTAGCACGGCTTTGAGGCGTTAAAAACAGGGTGGCCAGGTGAGGATAGGCAACATCCGTCACATACTGAGCAGCAGCCTTTATATTCTCTTCTTGAACATTGAACAGACGCAGTGCCGGGAACAAACGCAGCGTCGGTAAGAGCGGGAGTCCAAACGCTCTGTGAAATTTGAGGATAGCTCGCAACGATTTTTGCTTGGCGACAAACCAGCGACGACGGGCGAGTGACTTCGGTTTAGAGGGACTGGCTGGCGAGTGATTCATGCTCCTCCCTGGGGGTCGAAGGGGCGGCGGATCAAACAACGCTAGCAGTGCGATGTCTTTGCCTTCTGAGGTGAGTCGGTGCGCTATTTCTAAGGCAATGAAGTTACCCATACTGTAACCGGCAAGGAGATAGGGGCCATTGGGATAGAAAGACCGTATTTCCTGGAGGTAGGCATCCGCCATCGCCTCGATCGTGGTCAAGGGCAGCTCTGTCCCATCTAGTGCCCTAGACTGCAGCGCATAAAAAGGCTGGTCTGTCCCCAAGTTCTGTGCCAAGTCACGGAACATTAAAACATTCGCACCAGCTCCATGAATACAGAACAAAGGCGGCTTCGATCCCTGAGGCTGAATAGGAACTAGCGAAGACCAAGGCTGTGACCACTGGGTAGGAGTATCGAGGTGAGTGGCAAGCTGCGCCAACGTGGGTGCCTGCAGCAAAACGGCAGGGGGCAGCGTAATCCCTAATTCCTTTTCAATGACAGTGCAGAGCCGCACCACCATCAAGGAATGGCCCCCGAGTTCAAAGAAGTTGTCGTTAAGGCTCACTGACTCAAGCTGGAGTAGCGTTGCCCAAATCGAGGCCAGATGCCGCTCTATTGGCGTCCGAGGGGCGACAAAATCGGCGGTACCTGTTACCGGCGCGGGCAATGCCTTGCGGTCAACTTTACCATTGGGAGTTAAAGGCAAAGCTGCCATTGGGACGACCGCACTCGGCATCATATATGCAGGTAGCTGTGCTTTGAGAGATTGCTTGAGTGCCTTGAGATCGAAATCATGGGCAACAACATAGGCCACGAGCCGCTTATTCCCAGGCGTATCTTCCCGAGCAATGACGATGCAGTGCTGCACCTGTGCATGGCGGCTCAGCACCGCTTCGATCTCACCGAGTTCGATGCGAAAACCACGAATTTTCACTTGGTGATCAAGACGCCCTAAAAATTCAATATTGCCGTCTGGTCGATAGCGCACTAAATCACCGGTTCGGTAGAGGCGACCCTCCCCAAAGGGATTAGGAATAAATTTTTCAATGGTCAGATCGGGACGATTGAGGTAGCCACGCGTCAACCCAATCCCACCAATATAGAGTTCGCCAGGGATTCCCACGGGTAAAGGCTGACGCCTGGGGTCAAGGATATAAAGCTGGGTGTTATCAATGGGGCGACCGATAGGGGGACAAGCCCCATCACTCTTGCATTCAGCAATCGTCGCGCACACGGTACATTCAGTGGGACCATAGGCATTGAAAAAGCGTCGCGGCTGTGACCACTGAGCAACGATCCTGCCGTGGCAGGCTTCGCCTGCAACAATGATGCTTTGTAGGGCAGGTAGCTCTATGGAGGGCAAAACCGCTAGCACTGAAGGCGGTAAAGTCACGTGAGTGATGGCCTCTGTTTGCAAAAGACTCAGGAGCGCTGGCCCTGGCATCAAGGATTCTCTGGAGGCCAAATAGAGGCTGGCACCTGCATACAACGCCATGAAGACCTCTGAGATAGAGGCATCAAAGCTAAAGGAGGCAAATTGGAGAATCCGGCTAGAGGACTGCACCGCAAAGGTGCGGCACTGCGCTGCCGCTAGGTTGGGAACCCCTCGGTGTGTGACGAGTACACCTTTGGGGCGTCCAGTGGAACCAGAGGTGTAAATGACGTAGGCTAACTGCTCAGAATGAACGGGATTGTTGAGGTTTTCAATGTCCTGATCGGATGGTTGCGCTTTAGCATCAAGGCAAATGAACTGGAGCGGGAAGGCTGAAAACTGATCTCGGAGAGCGGCTTGCGTCAGCAGCACGGATACCTGCGAATCTTCAAGCATGTAGGCTAAACGATCTGCGGGATATGCCGGATCGAGGGGCAGGTAGGCACCGCCTGCTTTCAACGTTGCCAGCAGCCCCACAACCATATCTGGAGAGCGCTCGACGCAGATGCCGACCAGGGATTCTGGGCCGATGCCCAAGTTTTGTAGTTGGTGCGCTACTTGGTTGGCGCGTTGGTTCAGAGCTTGGTAGGTTAACCGTTCCCCTTCAAAAACCACGGCGATGGCTTCAGGGGTCCGTTCTACTTGAGCTTCAAATAACTGATGAATGCAGGCTTGCGGATAGTCCCGCTCTGTCAGGTTCCATTCCACTAGCTGCTGATGGCGTTCGGCTGCAGTCAGGAGGGGAAGGTCGGCAAGCTGCTGCTGAGGATCGGTGATCATGCCCGCGAGCAAACACTGCAGATGTTCTAGCATTCGACGGATTGATGTGGCTTTAAACCGCGTACTGTAGCGACAGTTAATAGCGAGGTGATCTTCGTGCTCTGAGATGACCAGAACGAGGTCACGCTCGTTCATGCAATCTGAGATGTCTAGGAGTGCAGCCTGTGAGACTGGCGTTTGAGAGAGTTCAGTGGGATGATCGCACAGCACCAACATGGTTTGAAAAATAGGTGCCTGGACATCAGCAGCGGGGTGGCTTGCGTCATTAACGAGATCTGCGAAGGGGTAATCTCGATGCTCGGCAGCTTCCTGCAACATGTCTGTGACGTTTTGCAGAGCCTCATTTGCACTTTGAGCGGCCGTGAGAAAGGGTCGCAGGGCAAGGAGGTTGGTGAATTTCTGTGGAGACCCGGCGGCTGTCTGGCGACAACTATCGACGGTGACGGAGCCGATAACAATATCTTCTTGGCCTGTATAGCGCAGCAACAGGGTGTTGAAGGCGGCTAGAAAAGCGGTGAGCAGCGTGATGTTCTCGCGAGCAGTAAACTGCTGGAGCTGGGCACTCATACTTGCCGACAGCTCAACGCGCTCTTCATTTCTAGGCCAGGACGGAGCAGAGGAATGGATTGAATCGAAGGGCAGCTCCACCCCCGTTGGTCCCCCTCTTAATTTTTGCTGCCAGTAGGTTGCTTGGCTGGCTTGCTGGTCCCCACACCGTATCTGTTGGCTGATCATCATTTTTAAACGAAATGAATGTTCTTAATGATTTGCGATCGCAAGTCAAGCCACATCAAGCCCCGCTCAATCAATTGAGCGTGAAACTTATCCCCCATCGATGACCGCCGCACTGACAACCTAGGTTGCCAGCCATCGCTTTTATTAACTTGCCCAAATAACCTACCCCTTGACGCTAATGGAGGTTCCCAATCCCCATTAGTTCACAGAACCCAATTATGAGTATGCGCTGAGTCTCTGCTGAACATGCCCAATATAGCAAATATAATTTCGCTTGATAAATGATGTCGAAGCATAAAGTTTTATCGCAGTTTATGCAGTCGGCAACCGGCTTTTTATGTAGAAGAACGCATCGAGAGGCCAATCCGTTTTAGTTTCTCGTTAATTTCTAGAACCCTAACTTTCACAACTTGCCCGACTTTGACAACCTGCTTAGGATCTTGAACGAAAAAATCAGCCATTTGAGAAATATGGACAAGGCCATCTTGGTGGACGCCAATATCGACAAATGCGCCGAAATTCGTGACGTTTGTAACAACTCCCTCTAGGGTCATGCCGGTGGTCAAATCGGAAAGTTCTGTGATGCCCTCTTTAAAGGTCGCATACTTGAATTCTGCGCGGGGGTCACGACCGGGTTTTTCGAGTTCGGCAAGCATGTCGCGGAGGGTGGGTTCACCCACTGCATCGGAAATATACCGCTTCAGATCTCCGGGCTGGAGACGCTCAGGAATCTGGCTGATGTGGGTTAAGTCCACCTGCAGATCTTGGGCAATCTTTTCAACAACAGTGTAACTTTCAGGATGGACAGCGGTATTATCCAACGGGTTTTTACCCGCGCGAATGCGAAGGAAGCCCGCAGCCTGCTCAAAGGCTTTGGGGCCTAGCTTGGCAACTTTCAAGAGCTGACGCCGGTTTTTATAGACGCCGTTCTGATTGCGGTAGGTGACAATATTATTTGCGATCGCACCTGTAATGCCTGACACAAAAGTCAGCAGTTCTTTGGAGGCAGTATTGAGATCAACACCAACATAATTGACACAGCTTTCCACCGTATCGTTCAGCTTTTGTTTGAGGAGTTTTTGGTCAACATCATGCTGATATTGACCGACGCCAATCGACTTCGGATCGAGCTTCACCAGCTCAGCTAAAGGATCCTGGAGGCGACGGGCAATGCTAATCGCACCTCGGACGGTGATGTCTAAGTTGGGAAACTCTGCGATCGCAACTTCACTGGCCGAATAAATCGAAGCCCCTGACTCATTCACCATCACCTTAACGGGCTTCCGATCTAAATTTTTGAGAACTTCGGCCACAAATGAATCGGTCTCTCGGCCTGCCGTCCCGTTGCCAATCGCAATCAGATCAATCTGATGTTTGTTGATCATGCGCTTTAGGGTGTGGCCGGCCTTTTCTCTTTGGGCTGCCGCCTGGTGCGGAAAGATAGCCTCATACTCTAAAAACTGTCCCGTCTGGTCTAGGGCCACCACCTTGCAGCCGGTGCGGAAGCCTGGATCAATGCCCAGCGTCGGCTTCATCCCCGCAGGGCTAGAGAGCAGCAGCTCTCGCAAATTCGTTTCAAAGGTTTCGATAGATTCGCGGTCGGCGATCGCCTTGCAGGTGGCTCTCACCTCATTAGTCAGGGATGGCTTCATCAGTCGATTGAAAGCATCTTCAATCACAGTCCGATAAAAGTCTCTAATCTCTCTAGTCTTGGCCCGGATGATCTGTGACTCAAGGTGGGCCAGCAAAGGAGATTCATCACAGGCAAGAGCGACAGAGAGAATGCCTTCTGATTCACCCCGATAGAGGGCCAGCAAATTGTGGGGGGCAATCCGATTCGCTCTGGCCTGGAAGCTGCGGTACATCTCGAACTTTGTGCTGCCTTCGGGATATTTCGTTTTGATCCGAGAGACGAACTCACCCTGCTTATAGAGGGTGTCGCGCACATAGGACCGCAGCTTAGCCTGCTCAGCAATGGCTTCCGCCAAGATATCGGCGGCCCCTTTGAGAGCATCGGCGGTGGCTTTGATGCCTTGCTCTGCCGAAATATATTGCTGGGCCTGCTGCTGCAGCGACTGAGGCTGGGCTTGGGGATGATTCTGTTTCTCGATCCAGGCTGCGAGGGGCTGGAGACCTTGTTCCCGAGCTTGGGTGGCGCGGGTGCGGCGACGAGGGCGGTAGGGCAGATAGAGATCTTCGAGATCTGTTTTCTGCTGACAGGCCAGTATTTTGTTCTTTAGATCAGGGGTGAGCTTATTTTGTTGTTCGATGGATTCGAGAATAACCTGCTTGCGGGCCTCTAGTTCGGTGAGATAGGCATAGCGCTCTGAGAGCTGCCGGAGCTGGGTTTCATCCATCTCTCCCGTGCGTTCTTTGCGGTAGCGGGCAATGAACGGAATGGTGGCTCCTTCTGAGAGAAGTGCGATCGCACTTTCAACTTGGCACGGACGTAGGGATAGTTCTTGGGCCAAGGATTGAGAGAAATTCGTCATTTTGCAAAGGGTGACTATTCAGGTCAGGTCAAATCATAGCGACTGTCTAAAGCGTTCCGAAATCATCATTGAATAGAGTGTAGAAATGAGACCTTCTACATAAATCTGCCACAAATCCGCTAGGTCTTCTGCATTGAAACCTTCACGCTCAGATCTCAATGATGTCAAAACTCGTCTTGTCAGAAATTTGGTAGAATAAAAAATCAGCGTCAAGCGTTAAGATGCGACTCTCCCCCGTTTTCTCCGCAGTCAAGACTAAAGTAGCATCCGCCAAGTCCATTGGCCGATCCTGATACTTCTCCATCAGCTCAAACAAGCGACCATAATCATCACGTTGAATCTCGTGAATCTTCAGCAAGCCATCAACAAGATATTTAGCCACCTGCTTCTGCATGGCCCAACCGCCCTTCCCAAGTGACAAATACATCACCTCAGTCAAGCAAGCCCAAGTCGTAATCAAAACTTCCTGCAAGCCAATGACCGCCCTTCGACAATCATCGTGCCGAGGCTGAGTGCGATCGACCATGCTAAACAACACGCCCGTATCGCACAAAATCATAGTTCAAGGCCTTGCTTGCGATATTTCTCGACCAAAATCTCATGAAAACTCTGCTCCTCTACATTCTCTTTTAGAGGCAGTTTTTCAACTTCATCGAACCATTGTTCCCAACGATCAGCAAGGGGAACCTCCTCAACAGCCTGCAGTATATGCGGCTCAACCTGTTTCTTAGACGATTTATCTAGCACTACGACCACATCATACTCGCCCACCTGCAAATCAGCAGGTAACTGTACCGTCAGCGTCCGATCTGTATTAATTTGCGCCTTCGTTTTAATCGTTTGCATTTCTGCATCCCTCGACTAGATCAGTAGTGACCATCAGCTATATCTATCGTATCAATCTGGCCCCTAATGCCTCCAGTTTTGTGAAGTAGGCGTAGCGTTCTAAAGCTGTCACAGTTAGTTTCATCCATTTCTCCGGTGCGTTCTTTGCGGTAGCGGGCATTGAACGAGATAGTGGCTTCCTCTGAAAGAAGTGAGATCGCATTTTCAACCTGACTCAGACGCAGCGAGAGTTCTTGGGCCAAGACTTGAGAGAGATTAGACATAGAATGCCAAAGTCAGAACTAGTGATTTATCAGCACTCTTCATCTTACGGGTCAAACATTAATTCATGGGCCTCAGCCCAAGCAGCTTTATTGACGACGGAGGACAACCTCGACAACAGAGTCTTCACCGACAGCATCCGTCACAACATATCGAATCAGGCGCAGTTGTCCTGCCGACAGCGATGCACCCTGAAGCGATGGTGTCGCAGCCCTGACACTGCTTCCTGGCAAAATCACTGAACTCGACGCCCCTGTCCCTGTGCCGTTACCCGAAAAGATAATTGAGTGCCCCAGGTTGCCCGTCCCGTTCGCGTTTTGAGTGGGTTCTGTATCCCCCACATGAAGGTCAAAATGGATATAGCCGTCAGCGTTGGGAATCACCATATCGTCAGGAATCAAGACATTGGCTTGGGTTTGACCACTGGTAAGGCTATGTGTGATCTGGACAATTTCATAGCGCCCCTGACTATCAACTTTGTTGAGCAAGACCTCCCAGTTATGGAGCTTGGGAGGGAACTGCTGAGAGTTGGGTTCAAACTGGTAAGCCACGACGCCGTTTTCGGTCTCAATCTTCGAGACTCCCGCTGGGCGAGGCTCAAGTGATTTGACAGGAGCTGCGTAGCTGACACACAGCATAGATAACAGCAGCCCAAATCCAATGCGATTCATTCTTGTTGCCCCAATGTCTATCCTTCAGAGTGCCCAAATTGTCCTGATTTTCAAGCAATGAAAGGCTTTATCGCTGCCAGGACGACACAGACTCACGAACCGAAGTTTTTGAAGCCCCATAGCTGACGATCGCAACATCCAGATCAGCATCAGTAAATTTCTGAAGTGCCCGTTGGATGGCGGCAAAAATCCAGCTATCACGATTGCCGAAGACGCCACCGCCAATCAGCGTCAAGAAAACCTGATTGTTGCCGGTGTGGGCAAAATTCAAGAGCGCCGCGCAGAGCGTCGCTTCGTAGGACGCTTCAAGAACAAGCCGAGCAAAATCAGCCCACAAAGTTTCAGGATGCGGTGAGTAGGCAACAGGCAAAGCTGAACAATAGGCTTGCGTGACCGTATGTTTGCAGTTCGCAAGCGTCACCTGAGTATCCCATTGGATGCCAATGCGTAGGGTTTGTCGCAAAGCGTCACACTCAACTTCTGACATAGAGCCAATGCGTTTAGAGATCTCAATGAGTCCATCTTCAGAGGCTAGAGCGTAACCATTTTGCATTTTCCATAGACGTTCATTGGTATTGTCCAGCGCCTGACCCACATCCAGAAGACAGTCAATTTGATTGTCAGTCGACTGTCCAATCTGTCCATTGACGTGGGCGAAATAGTTGCGATAAATAGTGCCCGCCCCAGATGCGATCGCACAGGCTGGCCCCTGCGTCGGATCAGATCCATAAATCCCCACACCCGCTTCTGGAGTAACGGATGGCGAAACCATCTCCAACAGATTGAATTGAGAGGCTACTTGGAACAAAGCCCCTGCATTGGCAACATCTATATGCAGTTGCTTGGCGTCACCAACGATCTCATGCAGCTTTAGTTGCCCGCTTACTGATCGATGCCTTGAGACCTGGGCGCGCAGATCGGACAGCGTCGGCGTTTCTAAGCGACCACAGGTCATCGTCCTGCCATTTATCTTAGAGGTGATCGTATTGCCAGAAACAGTTAGACCGTTTCGGACCTGTTCAGGAGACTCTTCTCGAAAGCCTGTTAATTCTTCAAACCACATAGAAAATCCCCTAAACGGTCAGCAGCCTGGATCAACGTGGCCATCACATTAGAGATGCCTGCAATAGGGCATCCGCTACTCACGATAGTCAGTGGTGATTTGAACGTCTAAATTCTCTCGATCAATAGAAACGAAGAACTGATTGGGACGACAGCAAACCTGGCAGTCCTCAATGTAGGACTGCTCATATCCCGCACTGATATCGATAAAGGTTGTGCTGGACTCGCCACAGTAAGCGCATTGATAGTCCTCTGTCGTTTGCATAGTCTCTCAGCAAAATAAATGAACGCGCTCAATTTCGTGATGGAAGAGCCTGTCAGGATCGTACTCTTTTTATTGCGAGTGAGCTTCTGTCAGGCTGATAACCTTACGCATCAGACATTGCAGAGAAATGTTAATTACTTTATACTTTATTCATATTTCTTAACACAGAGTTCCTGAACCGTGAAAAAACCTGTATCTACTTTGATGTCTGCCATTCTATGTGGTGTCCTCTGGCTCAGCATGGGTTTAGGGCAAGCTGCTCAGGCCACAGAATCCAGCAATCAGTCATACTTCCTTAACGAGATCGAGACGGATCGTACGATGCTGGTCTCACCAAACTTTGATGGCGACTTATCGCTGCAGCCTCTATGGGAATCACTGGGTGAAATTGGTGAAACCTACGATGTCAAGGGCGCACAGGTGCTTTACTCCAACTGGCCAAATGTTCGAGAAGTCCCTCGACTTTTGGTGCAGGTTGAGCCGAAGGCGAGCGGCGTTGAGTCAACGGCTGTTGTTGCCGACAGTAGCTCTATCACAGGCAGTAATCCTGGCTAAGTTTCGTTCTGTTCTTTATTACTTGAGAGTCACCCATGAAAATTCTTACCTCTGCCCCCGTTATCGCAACCGTTTGGTTTGTCTTCACTGCGGGTCTACTTATTGAAGTCAACCGCTTTTTCCCTGATCTGCTCTTTCACCCTTAACCTCAAATATGAAACAGCCCGCAGTTGATGCTGTTGCTATCAATCGCATCATTGAAATGGCGTGGGAAGATCGGACGCCTTTTGATGCGATTGAGTACCAGTTCGGTTTACAAGAGAAACAGGTTATTGCTCTGATGCGCCGAGAAATGAAGCCCTCTAGCTTTAGGCTTTGGCGTAAGCGAGTGTCTGGCCGCAAGACGAAACATGCCAGCCGGCGAGAGGTGCAGGGCGATCGCTTCAAATGTGCTACTCAAAAACTTAGGATTTATAGGTCTTCAGGCAAGTAAGGCGATGGGCCTTTGTAAGGTCTTGAATTTAGATCTGGCCTCAGTCTTGTGGTTGCTAGTCGGCTGGGTGAGATGAAAAGTGAAGCTCTTTCTTAGCGAATCGTTCGGCCGTAGGCCGTCGTAATGTTTGTGCCTCGCCCCGAAGATTTATTGAGTCTAATACAGTTAGATGATAGGTAAGGTAGGGACTTCAGAGGAATCAACATGCAGCTCATGCAGCTCGCTCACGATGTTATCAAAGACTCGGCTCACCGGCTCAGAATACTGACGTAGGGCGAGATCTGAGAGGGTGGGCTGAGGGTGGTGAAGTTTTGTCAATGGAGAACTGACTTAAGCAGACGATCTCTATAGTTGTGCTCAATTCATTGGCTTCCAGTTTCCCGAAGGAATAAAGGCAGCCCAGTAGTAGGGATGCTGATATTTCTGACTCCTGAGCATTTCTAGCTGAGTCTGACGCAATGCTTCGCTACGCCCCGCCTGCTGCAGTAAGCGCTGATAGTATTTCACCATCAGGTCTTTGGTGCCCACATCATCCACTTTCCAGAGGCTGAGCACCTGACTTTCAGACCCTGCCATCACGAACGCTCGACGGAGACCATAAACGCCTTCACCGTTAGCGACATCACCCAATCCGGTTTCACAGGCAGACAGAACAACGAGCTGGGTCCCGCGCAAATTCAGACCCGTTGCTTCTAAAGCGGTGAAAATACCATCCTCTTCGCCGCTACGACGGGTGTTTGCGCCAGCAAGGGCTAAACCTGAGCGCAGCAGTGGGTTCTCGTAGGATTTCTGCGTTGTCTTCGGACGAGCTACTGAAGAAATGATACTAATGCCGGCTCGATCAGCGCTGGGATTTAAAGCGGCCTCTAGATCGGTCTCTAAAAAGAAACCGTGGGTGGCGATGTGAAGAATTCGAGGGGATTTGACTTGTTTGAGGATATTCTCAGTGGCTTGGTCTGCGGTCAAAAGAGTCGCTTTCGGCAACAGCCTATGGAGCTGGGCCGCTTCCTGCTGAGTACCAGGGAGGGGACCGAACGTGAGATTCAGATCGCGGGAGCCGCGATTCTTGTTTGCGATCGCACCTTTGGCAATGGCCCCTGACTTTTGGTAGTCAGGGTTGGCCATAATGAGCGGCGGCTGAAGGCTAGATTTTGCCGCTGTTGACTGTAAACGCAGCAGGTCTCGACCAGAGGACAGATACGTGATGTCGTAGGTCTCGACAAGGTATTGATTGTTTTCATCAACGAGTGCGGCAAAAGAGATTAGGTTCAGTTGACTATCGGGAGAGAGCAGAAGCTGACGGGTATTGCCTAACTTCGCTCGAATGGGCTGCATCACTTGCTGATCAAGGCGACGAGCAATTGCTTGAATGGTAATTGAGCGAGATTCAAGAGCCGTGCGGAACTGAAAGATAGACTGGTCGATCGGTTCTGCTTCGCCAAGATCGACCCACTGCACTTGCCCCTCGGCCCTGAGGATGTAGGCTGCATAATGAGGAGCCTGCCACTGTTCGACTTGACGACGTGCCCGGGTATTGTAAGGGCGATATCGGATCAGCTCAACGAGGGCAGCATGGGCAGGTAGCTGTTGCTGAATGGCTGCGATTGTGACGGGTTGGTTTTCCGTGCGAAACTCGATACTCCGACGGGCAAGCTGCTCTTCGAGTGCTTCTTCCTGATCTTTGAAGAAGCGAATAAGATCTTGATCCAGCGCGCTCTGGCCTCCAGTATTTTTTAGCATCAACGTTGCGTATTGAGATCGCGCCTTCTGAAGACGATCAAACAGCGTTTGATCTGCGGGTGTTAGGTCTTGGCGCAAGCTCTGGAAACTATCGGTTAGTGCTGCAAGAATACGCCCTTTGCGCTGTAAAACTGTCCTAAAGGCAAGTTGTGCGGACTGTAGATTACGGGGAGATTGCTGCAGATGATTAGAGATGGTGGCATTTGTCTTCCGAGACAACGTTTTGATATAGGAGCGTTTCTTCGCTTCCGACCCAATCGATAGAACTGACTTTAAATTTTGTTCTTCAATCGCAATTGCCTGTTTTAGCACCTCGTAGGTACGAGTCGTTTTATCCTGAGCCTGGTAGAGCCACGCCAGATTGCTGAAGGCATTTGCAACCCAAGGATGAGTGGGGCCAAAAGCCGACTGATAGATGTCCAGTGCCTCTCGAAACAGTGATTCCGCTTTGTCATACTGGGCCTGCCCCCGATACAGCCATGCCAGACCACTTAAACTATTGGCCACTCGCGGATGTTGGTCTCCCACCGTTTTTCTCTGGATGCGGAGCGCGCGCTGATACATCGGTTCTGCTTTCCTATAGTTATCTTGCTTACTGTAGAGCTGCGCTAGATTTTGGAGATCTGTGGCAATCTTGGGATGATCTGCGCCTAAGACTTTTTCGTTAATGCGAAGCGCCCTTTGATGTAGAGGTTCTGCCCTTGCGTAGTCTTCCTGACTGCTGTACAGAATTGCAAGATTATTGAGGCTCACGGCAACGCTAGGATGATTGGGACCCAGCGCTTTTTCACTAATCTCCAATGCCTGCTGGTAGAGCGCTTCTCCTTTGCGGTAGTTCCCGAGATTTGTATAGTGATAGGCAAGGTTATTGAGACTCGTAGCGACGCTAGGATGATCGACACCCAGGTTTTCTTTATAAATCTTGAGTGCGCGTTGGTGGAGCAACTCTGCTTGACCGTTGTTTCCGAGCTCGGTCTGCAGCACGGCTAGATTACTCAGACTCGCGGCAATTCTCAAATGTTCAGGGCCTAGAGCCTGTTCGTAAATGCCGATCGTGCGCTGAAAAAGGGATTTTGCCTGTGTATAGTCACCTATGTCAAAATATACGCCTGCTAAATTGTTCAAGCTGACGGCGACCTTAGGATGATATGCCCCTAACAGAGCCTCACTAACTTGTATCGATCTTTGAAATAGAGATATTGCTCTTTCATATTGCCCCTGATCAGAATAGAGCAGCGCCAAATTGTTGAGGCTGGTCGCGACGAGAATATGGCGAGGACCCAATACATTTTCGCGTAGCTTCAGGACTCTTTCAGCCAGGGGGAGCGCTTTGCCGTACTGCCCTTTTCGACGAAGCTCGATGACCTGTGTACTGCTCTCCTTTGCTATGGACAGATCGCGTCGCTGTCTCGGGTTCAGATCGTCTGGGACTGATTGTCCAGTCGTTCCGGACGTGGGCTTAGGTGCTTGCGCGTATTGATTATCCGACTCTTGCTCTGCGATCGCCCGCTCCAGTTGCTGTGAGTTGAGGTCACGAGAGGTAAGAGCTGAAGAGAAGCGTTCATGCTCCTTGAACTCAATTGCTCTCAGCGGTGGCTGGCTGCGTAGAGCGTCATCCACCCTAAAACGTGGGCTGGAGCCTAATTGAGGCGAATCTAAGCGATAGGCCCTGGCATTGTTCAGGCCCCATTGGCCCTCAATACCCATCAGTAGGCAGAGAGAGGGGGCAAGCAATCGAGGAAGTCGGTAGAGGCGACACGGAAGCCAATGCATAAGGGTTTCGGAGCGTTCGGATTACGTATTAATGAGTATGATGCAATGGACGCAATATCAGAGTGTTGGTTGCAGATCTAGTAACCACTTATCGAGCCCAGTTGGCTCGATCCTTATAGATATGGCTGTACGATTGCATCAGCTCTGCTACGGTTGGAGGAAAATGAGGCAAAATTTTCTCAGGAACTCAGTATGCCGTCAACTGCAGTACAAAGCACCGTACACGATGCAGCACAAAAGCTCAGAGCACTCACCCACCGAGATATCCAAACAAGTTGGGGCATTCGCTCAGGTGATTTGCCCCATTCTGAGTCGCTGAGTGCTGAGCACTGGAGTTCTTGGGAGCAGGCGACACTCAACGATCGAGAACACATCGCTTGGCCCGCGAGCCAGCAGATTCTGTGGCTAGGTCAAACTATCGTTGTTCCATCAGCACTCCAGATCTACCCGCTAAAGGACTGCATTCTTCGGTTAGATCTAAGGTGGTGGGCTGAGGTCGCAGAGATCTTTGTCAATGGCAAGCGAGTGCAGGAGGGTGATCTCTATGATTGCTTTGGCCGTATTTTACTCAGCCAGAAGGTCACGCCAGGGGATGCAATTTCTGTCGCATTGCGGCTGGTGAGCCCAGGACATGATCCGGGGGCGCTGGTGCGATCTCAACTCATCTACGAACCCCCAAACCTCATCGACCCTGGAATGGTGGCCGACGAACTAGAGGTTCTCCACAGCTACCTGACCACCTTCAAGCCTGAAGATCTGCCCAAACTATCAGAAGCCGCTCAAACAATTGACTGGACTCTCCTGAAAGATCCAACAGCACTGAGCGAGAACCTGCATCAGCTACGCCAAGCCCTGGAACCCTGGCAGTCGTGGCTTAAGCAAAAACGCATCAACTGGATTGGTCATGCCCACCTCGATATGGCTTGGCTGTGGCCGGTGGCCGAAACCTGGGAGGCTGCCGAACGCACCTTCAAATCTGTTCTTAAGCTCCAAGCTGAATTCCCGGAGCTAATCTACTGCCACTCTTCTCCGGCACTTTATGCCTGGATGGAAGACAACCGCCCAGAGATTTTTCAGCAAATCAAAGAGCGCGTCACCGAGGGCAGTTGGGAGATCGCTGCTGGACTGTGGATTGAGCCAGAATTCAACCTGATTAGCGGCGAAGCGCTGGTCCGGCAGGTTCTCTATGGTCAACGCTATGCTCAGGAAAAATTCGGAGTGCTCAGCGCCACCGCTTGGCTACCGGACAGTTTCGGCTTTTGCTGGCAGTTGCCTCAAATTCTGAAGCAGGGCGGCATCGACTATTTCGTCACCCAAAAGCTTCGCTGGAACGATACAACTGAGTTTCCCTACGAGATTTTTAAATGGAAGTCGCCCGACGGCACTGAAATTTTCAGCCTCACGCTGCCGCCCATTGGTGAGAGTATTACCCCGGTGAAGATGGCCGATTACGCGCAAAGGTGGGAGTTATCCACAGGTGTGGAAAACTGTCTCTGGCTCCCTGGGGTAGGGGATCACGGCGGTGGACCCACGAAGGATATGCTAGAAGTGGCGCGGCGGTGGCAGCAATCCCCAGTTTTTCCACAGCTTGAGCCGACAACGGCGGAGCAGCTCTGTCGGCAGGTAGAAGCGGAAGCCCAAGATGTACCGGTTTGGGATGATGAGCTATACCTAGAATTCCATCGGGGCTGCTATACGAGCCATGCCGATCAGAAGCGCTACAACCGTCGCTGTGAGCATTTACTGACGGAAGCAGAGCTGTTTAGCTCGATCGCAACCCTCCTCACCGACTGCCCCTATCCAAAGGCAGAATTAGAGCAAGCCTGGAAAAAGGTTTTGTTTAATCAGTTTCACGACATTTTGCCCGGTTCGGCTATCCCTGAAGTGTTTGAAGACGCCAACCGAGACTGGGAAGCGGCGGAGCAGACGGCGATGCAGTGTATTGATGGGGCTTTGGATGCGATCTCATCTCAAATCAATTTGCCCACGCCACCGACCACAGATGCAGTTCCGATTATCGTCTTCAACTCTCTAAACTGGCAGCGTTCAGAACTAGCGAGCGTTCAGCTCCCAGCAGCCCCCAGCCAATGGCAAATCAAAGATTGCACGGGTGCCGTTGTCCCTAGCCAGCATCACCGGGAAAACACCCTCTTGTTTACGGCTACCGATATCCCCAGCGTGGGCTATCAGCTCTACTGGCTTTGCCCCACCGATGCTCCACCCGAGGAACGGTCTATTCCTGAAGATTGGGTACTTGAGAATGCGGTATTGAAAGTCACCGTCAGCCCTGAAACAGGCGATCTAGAGCAGGTCTATGACAAGCAAAACCAGCGGCAAGTCCTCTCTGGTCCCGGCAATCACCTGCAGTTTTTTACCGACCAAGGCCAATATTGGGATGCCTGGAATATTGATCCTGACTACGCCAATCATCAACTGCCTGGAGCCAAACTAGAGTCGATTGAGTGGGTGAGTATTGGACCGCTACGGCAGAGTATTCGGGTGATACGCTCCATCGGCCAATCTCAGTTTTGCCAGGACTACGTGCTAGAGCAGAATGCTCCCTTACTGAAAATAGAGACTACGGTGGATTGGCAGGAGCGACAGGTATTGGTGAAAGCCGCATTCCCGCTGACGGTGCAGTCAGAGTTTGCCACCTACGAAATTCCCTGTGGTGCCATTAAGCGACCGACGTTGCCGAACCCCAAGCCCCTCAGCGAAGCCGAGCAAGCGAAGTGGGAGGTGCCTGCACTTCATTGGGCTGATCTATCGGATCGAAGCTATGGCGTCAGTTTGCTCAATGATTGTAAGTATGGCTATGACGCTCAGCCTGACCAGCTCCGGCTGACGCTGCTGCGGAGTCCCAACTGGCCGGATTTGGGTTGCGATCGCGGTCATCATCAATTCACGTATACGTTGTATATCCATGAAGGAACTTGGCAATCCGCACACACGGTCCATCGTGGCTATGAGCTGAACCGAGGGTTGCGGGCAACGGTACTGCCAACCGCCCCTATTTCATCTAGCACTCAACTCTCACCATTGGGACAGTTCCTCTCTTTAGAGGCAGAAAATCTAATCCTAATGGCAGTTAAGCCGGATGAAAGCATTCCTGGGCAGTTAATTCTGCGCTGTTATGAGTGTCACGGCGAATTTGCTCAGATGCAGTGCAATAACTCTCTCAAGTTGACGGTTCAGCAGTCAGTTGATTTATTAGAGCGCCCCCTAACTCAAGTTAAGCAACCGCTTAGAGTTAGACCTTGGCAAATTTGTTCTTGGGTACTGGATACCGAACCCAAGATTGAACCCAAGTAAGTTTGCTAGATTTCATCTAATCCCATTTTTCTTGTAGCTGTTATCTTTCAAGGCCAAGACATCACTTGGAGCCATTTAGAACAGCCATAAACATCAAAAAACATCGATCCTATTGTCATTTATTTTTGTAACAGCGTGCATATATTTACACGGCAATAGAGACATGAAAACAATAGGTTATTAAATAGATTCGAGAATATAAATCTCACAGGGGAACAAGACTATATTTAAGATACCTTGGGCCATTTTTGCATAAACTACTCAAGCAAAAAATGAACCATGAGTTTTCTTTCATAGAAGAAGCCCAACTTTTCCTTTAGGAATAAGTCATCCAGCCTATTTAGCATTTTCTGCATACTAGCAAGAGTGCCTTTTCTTGCTAGAGGATTTCTATTTTTAACATTAAAGAAAGAGGTTACTATGCTTTTGTCAACCTTCGAATTGCTTCTCAATGCCTCACAGTTACCTAGAGAAATTATGGGAGTTCCTCCTGCTGACTTAGAAGTATTTGAACCCGTTAGTAGAAGTATATTACAAGGGTATTTTCTGACGATTTCAAACTTAGAGGATAGAAGTCTCTTATTGGATATTCTATTCACGGTAGAAACGAATGCAGCTAATGATGAAGACAGCTTTGAGTCTATGACCGCCAGCTCTTTCTTTGACTCAGAGGGTGTAAATCAACCCGTTACGATTACTGCAGTAGATGCGAATACCCATTCAATTATGGTAAAGCTTCTCCCTCATGATACGGGTTTACTTCTAGTGCAACCGAATCCTTTTCTGCTGCTCAAACCACTAAATACAAGTGAGATTGAAATTCGGGGATATGTCGAAGCTAACGTCCTTCAATCATCTGAAGATTGTCATCGACCGGCTAAAGTCTTATTGACGCCAGAGCAGCGGGGTACATTTTATCAGTTAGATGTGCCAACTAACCCTGATGGAACGATTGATCGAAAAGCAGATTTAGCGCTCTCGGGAAATCAAAAGCTAGACCAAATTGCCTATTCTATACCGACCGCCAGCGGAGGGAGTTTGTTCGAATTTTCGAAGCGAGAGTAACCCGATGATGTTGCCTTCCGTAATAGACCACAGTGAAGGGCATCAATGTATAGAACTTTAAAAAAGTGAAAATGACTGAGAACGGGATGGATTGTTCTGTCTTTAACAGTTCATCCCCGATTCTTCTACTAAAAAGATTATCTAGCACTCAACCCTTTTCTTTTACGTGAATTTCAGCTCAGTAAATCAGCAAAGTACAGAAGCCTCGCCCCAAGAGCATCGAAAGCACCTGCTCTTCATTGGGCCGTTGTATAGGGCCAAGGTGCAGCGTTAGCGCAGCTTAGTCAGCCTGATTTAACGCTGCGGGGGTGGAGCGAATAGCTCGATGCATCACTTTAAGTACAGCTCCAGTTCTGTCTGGATGTACTCAAGATATTTGTCAGGTTCAAGCTCTGCGACGCTTTCATAGTATGAGATGTTCTCACACTCAGCAACGACGAACTCTCCATCGCTCCAGATTTCGACTTCAAAAGGATCATCATCGATAATTTCTCGCCGCACCCACTCTTTAAAGTGATGCTGTGCAAGCGCGGCTAATTGCCCAAGGGATTGCAGAGGATGCGTCAGGCTATGTTCGAAAGTCATGTCTATCTCCAGTTCATGGAGTGAGCCTGTTGTTTTGTCAGCTCACCTGTCTTGCCTCTAAGCATGATGGGGCAACCTGAAACGCCTCTAAACGCAAACCATAGCCTCACTGAAATTAACCTGAGCATTGGGTGAGAGGTCGAAACGATCTGCAGGCACTGAGTAGCCAAAACTTATAAGAGGAGCTTGAGAGCCGAAAACTTTACCTCTATTGGACTAGGCAGCTTGGCACAATCCCTCCAATTCCTCAACTCCTTTCGTAAACCTCGCTCTACAGTCAGATAGACACACAAATTCTGCCATTTGGCTGCGCAGTCTCCAAAGTTATCCACTTCATCAATCACTCGACAGACCCGACCTGCGGCCTTAAAGTCACCAAAACCTAGAATTGGGAAAGATCGATGCTTGACGGACCGATGACTCTGCTCGGCTAGATTAGCAGCACAAGCTCAAGTGAACAGTGAATGTCTTGCAAGCTCAGGCATGCAGTAAGCATTGAAACTCATTGAAAGTTTTGGGATGTCACAAAATCGTTTTTCCGCCATCTACAACAAGCGATGCACCATGTAGCAATGCTGGAGCATCGCTTGCTAGGTATAGTGCCACTTGCGCAATTTCTTCTGGATATCCTAAACGTCCAATGGGTATGGTTTCTATTCCGGCAGATCTGGCTTGGGTGGGGGACTCAGCTTGTTCAAACTCTTGCTGCAGCATGGGTGTGTCAACAGGGCCGGGACAAAGAGCATTAATACGGATATTGTCCTGTGCGTATTCAAGGGCTAGGGCGCGGGTCAGAGACAGGACGGCTCCTTTGCTGGCGCAGTAGGCGGCATAGAGTGGCTGAGCCACGATCGCAAGTTCAGAGGCGGTATTAATAATTACGCCACTTCCTTGGGCCTGCATAATTGGCAGCACCTGCTGGCACAGCAGATAAACAGCCTGAAAGTTGACGGCCATGATCTTTGTCAACGTAGCGCTATCGGTCTCAGTGAAGGGGGCAATGATGGATATACCTGCATTATTGTATAGGATATCGATGCGAGGGTCTCCGACCGGCCTGCGGCCATCACACAATCTCTGACATTCTTCGACCACCTGTATACAATCTCTTTCTTGGGACAAGTCAGCCGGATGAAAGTGAAAGCGATCGCCCCAAGATTCCAGATCTTCAGCGACAGAGGCACCAAGGTCAGAATTATGATCTACGCCAAAAACGGTGGCCCCGGCTTCACAGAAAAGTTGAGCCGCAGCTCGACCAATCCCAGAGCCGATGCCCGTAATCAGAGCGACTTTACCATCGAGTTTTCCCATAGATCGTTATGTCCATCCACAGTACGATTCACCTTATGGTAGTGACTTGTTGGGCGATTCTACACCTGTTGAACTGAATGTTTAGTCATACCGAGTACTAGCTTGGGCACCTCATCAGTCTTATTTTTCTGCCTACACCACTTGATTCTCTGACAGCCCTAACCCATAGACGGCAAAAGCACGACAGCGCGAATCTCTAGGATCAGCCCTTCGATGGCCAGATCGGTGATGCCAATGGCCGTCCAAGCTGGATTCCAATCGCCAAAGAACTTCTTTTTCTCTGCACTTACTAACGGCAAATGCTCCCGTAAGCCGACATGATAGGTTGTGATATCGACAACATCCCGTGGGTTAGCGGGAACAGCCTTGAGAATCTCTCCCAGATTGGCAAAGGCACGCACGATCTGCGTTTCCGAATTATCACTCACGCCACCGTCTTCTTCCACCCCAACCTGACCGGAAATGAAGGCAAAGTTGCCAGATGCTGTCACGCCGGGAACGTAATCAAAGGCTTCGTAGGTAGCTTTGTGATGATCGGTTTTGATCCATTGCGGTTGCATGACTGAATACCCTTGATTCGTTAGACAGTTGAATTTTTTGATAGAGCAGGCACAACGGTCGTATTGAGCGGTTGCCAGCATTTCTGGGACCACACTAAGATCTTTCTTCAATCCGCTCCAAAACACATGTTAGAGGGTATCGAAGGAATGCGACCCCCAAGAACAAAATCTTCTTGAAGCGGATCTCAACTCTGATTGTTTCTCTACTTTATACGTCTGCGAACTCAGACAGAATCGACACCGGGTCGCTAGATCTATTGCTTCTATGGAATGAAAAACTGGGTTTCCTCACCATGCAATTAACCTAACTGTGCCTCATACTACAATTGCCTGATGTCATAACAGGTTAAGAAGTTACCAATCACCCGTGAGCTGGGCATCTGCTGTGACTTCAGTGCAAATGAACACCCTGAGTTGGGTCGAGTATCAAGCTCGACTACAGGAAAACGATCTGGTTGTTTTTTTACCCTGTGGCGCACTAGAGCAGCATGGTCCTCATTTGCCTTTAGGGACTGATGGGTTGCTGAGTGGTGCGATCGCAACCACAATCGCAAAGCGCGTCAACGGCCTCGTTGCCCCGCCCCTCAGCTACGGTTACAAATCCCAGCCCAAATCCGGCGGCGGTCAACATTTTCCCGGCACCACTAGCCTCGACGGTCACAGCCTCAGTCAAATCACCCGTGACCTCGTGCGCGAATTTGCCCGCCAAGGCATCACGAATCTAGTGATTGTCGATGGACATTATGAAAACCAGTGGTTCCTCACCGAAGGCATCGACCTAGCGCTGCGGGATGTGGGTGCCTCAACGCCTCTGAAGATTATGCGCCTTGAGTATTGGGACTTCTGTACTGAAGAGACCCTGGCGACCGTATTCCCCAAAGGGTTTCCGGGCTTTGCTTTAGAACATGCGGCTGTGATTGAGACCTCCCTGATGCTGCATTTCTACCCAGAGCTAGTGAAGCTGGACCTGATTCCTGACATTGACCCTGTTGATTTCCCGCCCTATGACCTGTACCCCACTTGCCAGGACTGGGTGCCGCTCTCAGGAGTGCTCTCGTCTGCCCAGGGTGCCACTGCTGCCAAAGGTGAATTGATCGCGACTCAAGTGGCCGATCGCATCGCTGTTGCCGTTAAAGCTGAGTTTCAAAATAGAGGAGTGAACTGCTGATGAATATTCCATCTCGAAATTGGACCCGCCGCAATGTTCTTTGGCTCATGACAGGTGCGATCGCAGGTGTCGGGCTCCATGCCTGTGGTTCATCCCCTGAGACTTCTGCTGACAGCGAAACCGCACCGGATGTGGCCACGGGAGACTCAATGAAGGCCGTCATGGGGATAACCACCTGGATTGGCAACACACCCGCCTACATTGCCCTAGAGAAAGGATTCTTCAAAGAACTGGGTCTTGATCTAGAACTCAAGGTCTTTGATACCGTGGCTCAAGGCTTCTCTAGCTTTATTGCAGGGCAGCTAGATGGCTTGGCTCCTGTGACCTCTGAAGCAGTTCTATTGGCAGCCAAGGATGTGGACTTCAAGGTCGTCACTGTTGAAGATACATCCATCGGTGCCGACGCCATTCTGGCTCGCAACAAAATCGGCAGCATTCAGGATTTTAAGGGTCAGCAAATTGGCGTTGAACTGGGCGGTATTGGTCACTTCTTTGTGCTTCAGGTTTTGGCAGAGGCAGGCTTGACGGAGCAGGATGTCACCTTGGTTAACACGCCACCGGATGCAGCGGCGGCAGCCTACCAGGCGGGCAACTTGGATATTGTGTATACATACTCTCCGTTCAGCGATAAGGCCAACGCGGCTCAGAAAGACGGACGCAGCATTTATACATCGAAGCAAATGCCGACTGCGATCGCAGACTTATACATCTTCAGCGCAAAGTACACCGAAGCCAACCCCGAAGCCGTTGCCGCCTTTGTCGAAGGCAACTTCAAAGGCTTAGAGTTCCTGAACAGCAACCGGGAAGAGGGGCTTGCCATCATGGCAAAACAGCTCAAGATTACCCCTGAAGAGTTGGATGAACAGCTCCAGGGAATTCAAATGCCCGATGTAGCTACCAACATTGAGATGCTGGGCAATCCTGATAGCCCGGACTATATGCTCAAACCCATGCAGGAGCTAGCGAAGTTTCTCAAAGAGCAGGGACAAATTCCTAAAGAGCCTGATTTTACCGATGTATTGGACCCGCAGTTCGTCAAAGCGTTAGGCTAACCAACTGTGATAGGGAGCACCAAGATTCCTACTGATTGGGTGAGGGTCACTAGCCACCCCCATCCGTTTCCGCTTTGCCTGTCCCAGACAGCTCTGCTCGTTATCGATATGCAAAAGGATTTTTGCCATCCAGACGGGTTTTCAGGGTCTGTGTTGGGAGCTGATCTCACTGCTGCACAGGCCATTATTCCTAAGATTCAGGCCGTATTAGATTGGGCGAGACAGCGAACTGTCCCTATTATCTATACCCGCGAAAGTCATCACCCTGACGGTTCGGATCTTTCTCCTAGCAAGCGACTGCGATATCAGAATGCAGGCTATCCCGTGGGTAGTGCGGGTCAGCTAGGGCGCTTCTTAGTGCAGGGGGAAGCGGGGACAGAGATCTTAGACGAACTGCAACCCGCTGCTGAAGATTGGGTTTTGGATAAACCGGCTCAGTCTGCTTTTGTCGGGACTGAGTTGGAAGAGGGATTGCGGAGTCGCAACATCACCCATCTCCTCATAACCGGCGTAACCACACAATGCTGTGTCTTGGGTACCTACCGTCAGGCCAGCGACTTGGGGTTTTATGCCCTACTGCTTGAGGATTGCTGTGCAGCGTTCAGTGAAGCAGAGCATCAGGCTGCGGTTGACGTTCTGCTGAGTGAACAGGGAGCTGTGGGCTGGGTCAGCACTTCGGCAGAATTGCAAAAGGTTAACTGAGAGCCAGGGGCTTACCATCACTTCGCTGACATCAGATGCAGATGAAAAAACGTTTCACTGCGCTCCTAATCACAAGTCTTCAAGGCGATCGCAAAAATACAGCTTATACAATGTACATCGCACCTCAACCTCATTCCCCTTCAGCCGCACCAATCCCAAACTATGCAGCATGAACCCCTGCTCTGGCTTGATCCGTACCGGCTCTGATGCTTGCGCGACTGTTTTCATTGCGATCGCAAGTTCAGGATGCGCCTGCAAGTGCGACCATAAGTCCCGCAGATGCTGAGCATAGGGACCGGCCTCAGTGGGCGCTATCTCCATCAAAGTCTTGATGCTGCCATCCGGCTGCACCTTCAGATACTCAATCGCCTGCTGAATTAGATAAGGATGCCCCCCCACCATTTCGGTTAACGTCTGGAGATCGCCCGTCGATAGTTGTCCTTCGACCAGTGATGCAGCTTGATCGTCAGTAAACTCAGCTAGCTCAACTGCCAGCCCCACATTGAACGGTGAGCGATTAACGTTCAGCGTTGGATATACATCGGTGGAGTGGGCCATCACCAGGCGCAACTTTTGCCAGTCTTCGATAATTCGCGCATCTTCATACCAGGCTCTCAGCAAACTGAAGAAATTAGAGGCCACTTCTCCGTAGGGAAATAGGCGATCGGCGTTGTCGAGGGCTAAGACGATGGGGCGATCGCAACTCTCTAAAATACATTCCTCAAAATATTCGGTGCAGCTCGTGTTGCTGCCCAACCCTTCATCCCAATAGTCATCAATGGAACTATCGAGCTTGAGTTTCCGAGTGACTCGACTGCTGAAAAACTTCAAAAAGCGATCTAGATCCTGGAGTACCGCCTCTTCAATCCGCATCAAATTAATCGGAACAGTATGGTAATCCTGCTGCTGAGCGTAGCTAAGAATGTGCTCCAGCAGCCAAGTTTTTCCCATCTTTTTCGGGGCTTTAATCCGAATCAAGGCACCGGGCTTCAAAATCGCTTCAAAGCACTGAGCCTCAGTTGGGGGACGCTCCAGATACAAAGGCTCGGGCTTCGAGACTTCAGACGCAGAGGGCCGGGGAGTCGGTGCTGATGCTAACCACTGTCGCTCCAGCGCCCCTCGGAAGTTTCGCTTGGTGACTTTTTCGCCGCTAGCCTGAGAGAGTTTACTCCAGAGCGTAAAACCCACATCGCTATTGATGTATTCCGTTGAGTAGCCATACTGTTCAGCAATATCGCTATAGCTCTTGCCTTCCCAGGAACCTTGTAAAACTAAGATTTCGACGTCGCTCAGGTATCTGCTGGTGCTGTCAAACATGAGGCGATCTGCGATCTGCTTTGCGATCGCCCATGTAAATTCAGATCCTAAATCCATCTAAAACGTTGAGTCCCGAAACCCCTGGACCCATCATAGCCCCTTATATCTGAACGCCTAGTAGAATCTCAACGCCCCCAGGCGGCACCTCCAACTAGTCAAACTTCTTGAGCTGCTCCAATGTCCCGTCTGCTGTCACGACTGCATATCGATACTGCCGAGGAGCCATCGTCCAAAAGTTCTGGAGTCGCGAATCGTTCGCGGGTACGTTGATCTCAAAGTAGCCCTGCTCAGGAACCCACGCGATCCACCATTCCTGCGCGGCTCGTTGAATCCCTATCGTTTGCCAGAACTTCATGCGCACTGATTGCTCTGCTGCTGCAGTAATCGGAATGCTTACATTGCGCCAATGAGGTTGGTCGGCGTTTCTCAGCATTTCAGCGGTGACGTTTTGCTGGGATGCTGGACTATTCTTGATTAGCCTTTGGAAATAGTAGCTGTAGCGAGCTTTTTCTGTCATTAGCGTCGTGCGGGTACAGCCGTCATAGGGCACAGAAATCAGCCGACCATCGTAGGTGTACACCTCGTAGGGTGAGAGAGCACCAATCCCAGGATGCTTCAGGGCGTCGGTTTGCTCTTGAGGCGTTAGCAGGTCAAACCAGTTACTGTCGTACTCCAGGTACAGGCGATCTAGAACCTGTTTTTTCTGTGGCCCCGTCAAGCGCTCAAACTCAGGGGTCAAGGTAATGCGATTTTCACTGAGTTCTCCGTAGGGCCGTTCTGTTCCCCAACTATATTGGGTTGCAGTCTCAAGCTCGTTCCACACCCTCTCCATTACGGGACGAACTAATGTGATGTCAGCGATGCGATCGCTGCAGTTTGCCTGGGCTGGAGAAAGACAGGTCAACAGAGTAGCTGGCGTTAGCAGCCAAAGAATTGCTTTAGACGTTATTTTCATTGGTTTTGAGATGGATAGGACTTAAAGGGAGCAATTATTGCCACCCGCTCAGTGGGCAGGAGACTGATAAATTGCAATGGACCCAATTGCTGCGTGATCGCGGTAGTTTTGCGTTTGCTGATAGCTAGCCCGCTGTTCGTCCTCGGGATAGAGACCCGCAAAATCAGTCAGCGTCCATTGATTAGAGCGAATCCAAACTCTTGTCCCCGAAGTTGTAGAGAATGGCCCCTTCGCAAAATCGATAGATTCACGGCTTTCACTCTCATAGTTATAGGCCAATGTTGCAGCACCGTAATGCGAGACGGCCTCTTTGAGCAGCGTTCCAGGACCAACACCTTCTGCCGTCTGGTACAAAGGATTTCGAGCAATAATCCACTTAATCCTAGACTGATCAAAAATAGGAGATGTCTTAGCATTCTCAGAATCGAAGGCTAGATCATACTGGACCTCTCCACCGAAACTCACTCTTGCCCCAGAGGGCAAATCAACACCTAACTGAGTAGGTTCAAGTTTGGCATTAGAAGGCAAGACTTGCCGAAGCTCTGCCAACGTCATTCCCAGCTTAGCGGGACCAACGCTTGTCGCGGTAATGAGCTTGTCTGCAGAGGGCGATCGCACCCCCAAATCTTTGCAGCCGTTCTCTACACCATCTTCAAAAACAGAGGAAACCAGTTTCAGCTGATAACCATCCCAGTGGTGTTGCGAAGACTGAATGCAGCTCCCTGCACCGTTGAGCTTGTAATCGTTGTATAAAACATTTGTCTTTTTATCCAATGTTGGATACCCAGCTAGCGAGAGACCTGAATGTTTGATCTCAAACTGATTATTGACGCCCTCAACCAAAATAAATTCATAGGCCCCTTGGTAAGCCGCCGTGAAACATAAAACATTGACTAGATATTGACCTTGACCGTTGCTAAAGACCTCAGTCGCCCTTGGTTCTGTGTGGTCAATACTGTCTTGACAAAGCCCCAGCTTTTGCTTCTGCTGCAGAATTTGATTAAAAATAACCGACTTTTGCAGATCGTCCACCAGTCGCGTAGCAGGCTGACCTGACGGTAGCGTTAGTGCTACAGACTCTGCTGTATCCTCGGAGGATTGGGCTGTCGCTGATTCTGCAGTAGGCGTTTGCAGTTGAGTTGATTGCTTCGCTTCAATCGATTTGCAAGAGAGCAGACTGCTGCAGAGAATAACAGCCCCGAGAATTCTAAACTGATTATTTTTCATGAGATAAACCTAATAATTGCGTTGATTTCACAGGCTCACCAACCTTGAAGCCGAAGAGCCTGAATTTAATGACAAAGTTCTTGAGCGTAAACTTGAGATCCGCGACCAGACTGGCAAACCCATGACTTCTGCAGGTCAGCAACGACCCAGTTCCCATCAGCATCTTTCTGCAACTGAAGCGTATATCGGTGGCCTCGGACAGAGTCATCGGCAAATCCTTCTTCCGTAATCGTGACCACAGATCGTTGTGGATTTTCAAGGGTTTCATTCTCTGCAATAATTTCTCGGCGACGACCGAAGCCACCTCCCTGAGAACGAACGGTCTCCAGTGCGACTTCAATCAGATCGTTGACTTTCAGTTTGTCAACGGGGCCAAAACGTTGCACAACACTTCGGGTATGCGGGTTCTTCTGAGCAACAGAATATTTGGGTACTGAGGGAGGAGTAATGGGTGTTGTGCCACCGTCGCACCCGAGCCTGAGTCCGGGTAGCTCAATGCAAAAAGCATGGGCCGGTGCATGGGTGAAAGTTGTAACTGCAGCCAGACTTAAAGCGGTAGTTGCAGTGAGAAGCAAACCTTTTTTGACTAGATTATGAGCGATTACTTGAGATGTTTTCATCCTATTTGTCCTAGTTATAAATAAAGATTGGTGGAGTCGAATTGATATATTCGCTTGACAATCTCAATCTTCGTAGAACTAAGAAGAAACCTCAATGGGACAAAATAGGGTGTCACAAGCCTAGTTTGTGGAGGGCTAAGCAAGAACATTGGGTTTCATTGGGCGAAGGTCTACGTCGCGAGAACAAGAGACGTTGTCCGCTGTTGGTCCATCTCCAGCTAGAAGCCAGCTAGAAGCCGGAACACCCACCTTTCATCACTCAACGCGGGGCTAGGCTCCCAATGCGCGACAAGAGAGCGGTGCTAAATGCGTTAATGTTTCAGAGGTGTCTGATCTACAACCTTTCGCTCAAACCGAGACGCATATTCATTTTGATCCAAGTTAGCTACAGTCTGGAGATGCGATGACCTCCGGTCGGCCTTCGCAAACCTAATCCAACTCCTCTGGACCTGCAGTGATGCCCATCATTTATTAGCCACGATCTCTAAAGCAGATTTTTGGCCGCTGCCCTGAAGCCAACGCGGACTGTAGGGTCCTGTTGCAGGGATTTTAGGAAATGCTATGTCTGGCTTTGAAGCTTGGATACGGCAACACTATAATTAGTGTCTGTTTTGATGATTGCAACAGAATCAATGCATGATGTTGCGACCTAGCCCTGATAAATACTTAGCCACTTCTTATCGTTTTCTTCAAATTCCACCTAGGTTAAATAGCCATGCCCCGTTCGCTGAAAGCCCATCAAGGTCGTTTGCAGACCCTTCGGATCGCTATTAAGCGCAACGGGTTTCTGACTCAGCGTGCTGTATCTGAAAGAGCGGGCTATTCTCTAGCAACCGTCAAAAAATTCTTAAGTGGTAAACCCGTAGACTTTGCCACATTCACCGAACTCTGCACAGTGCTCAATCTAGAATGGGAAGAAATAGCCGATTTAGACCTGGAGCTACCGAAAAAAACTAGCTCACCGATTGTCCAGAGAGAAAATCGCCAAACTGCTAAAGACAGTGCTAGAGAGGACTCTGCTCAGCGCAATACGGAGCAAGCATCTGCATCCCAAGACACTCAAGACTGGGGTGAAGCGATTGATAGTTCTGTCTTCTTTGGGCGTGAGCAGACGCTAGCAACCTTAGAAGGTTGGCTTGTTCAGGAGCGATGTCGTCTTGTGGCGCTCTGTGGCATCGGCGGCATTGGGAAGACGACACTGAGTGCAAAGCTGGCGCATCGCGTCGCAGATCGTTTTGACTATTTAATATGGCGCAGTCTGAAAAATGCACCGCCGGTTCAAGAGATACTAGCGAGCATTCTTAACTTTTTTATAGAGCGGCCAACGGTTCATCTAATTGGCAATGAAGTCGCTGAAAGTTTTGACGCTCAGCTGTTACAGCTGATGAACTGCCTGCGTAATGAGCGCTGCTTAATTGTTCTTGACAATATTGAATCGCTTTTTGGGGAAGGCGATCGTGCAGGTACTTACCTCTCAGGATATGAAGGCTATGGTCAACTGCTTAGAACCCTGAGTGAAACCGACCATAACAGCAGCATTTTGCTGACCTCGCGTGAGCTACCCAAGGAGATCTCAGTTCAAGTTGGCGAAACATCTCCGATCCGCAGCTTGCAGCTCTCAGGCCTTTCTACGGCTGAAGGGCAAGCGCTGATCCATGCAACCGGCCAAGTCAATAGCCCATTTATAGGCACTGAGGCTGAGTGGAATCAGCTCGTAAAAGTCTATAGTGGCAATCCACTTGCCCTCAAGATTATCGCAGCGTCAGTCAGAGACTACTTCGACGGGAGCCTTTCTGCTTTCTTGGAGCTGGCGCAGCAAGATTTATTCATTTTTGGTGATATTAAACAGCTGCTGGCGCAGCAAATGAAACGACTGCCTGCCATGGAGCGGGACATCATGTATTGGCTGGCGGTCAACCGAGAGCCGGTGGTGTGGCGAACGCTTCAACTAGATATGGTTGAGACAGTGCCGCTTAACAAGCTGTTGCAGGCCATAGACTCTTTAGAGCGACGCTCGTTGCTGGAAAAAAATGGCTCTCGCATCACTCAGCAAGCGGTGATCATGGACTACTTTACGGGAGAGCTAATTGACCGAGTCTGTGAGGAGGTTCGCAGTCAAACGCCTGATCAACTACGTTCTTACGGGCTAGTTAAGGCAAATAGTGGTGACCACATCTATCAAGCTCAAATTCGGCTAATTTTAGCTCCCATTATGTCGAAGCTACAGACAGAATGGTCGTCGACAGAAGCCTTAGCCTCAACACTAACTGCAAGTCTTGAGCCAGTGCAGAGGCTGCCAACACGCGATCTTAGCTATTTAGGCAGCAATGTCCTGACCCTCTTGCATCATCTAGGGATCGACCTGCAGGGCTACGACTTTTCAAACCTCACCCTTCGCCAAACCTCGCTTCAGGGACTGACCCTACACAACGTCAATTTTTCTGGGTCGGATCTGTCTGACTCGATTTTTAATCAGCCCTTCGGCAGCATCCGCGCGATGGCCTTCAGAGCTGAAGACAACGCACTCGCAACAGGCGACACGAACGGCGAGATCTGGCTTTGGCGATCGCAATTGCCATCCGCCGCATCACCAGGGTCTATTGCCGATATTTGCTCGCACATCTCTACGTTTGAAGGACATCAAAACTGGGTGTGCTCAGTTGTGTTCAGTCCCGACGGAATGCAGCTAGCCAGCGCTAGCGCTGATCGAACCGTGCGACTGTGGGATGTGAACACAGGTGAGTGCCTACACATTTTAGAAGGACATCAGAACTGGGTGATGTCGGTCGCCTTTAGCCCTGATGGAAAACTGCTAGCCAGCGGTAGCGCCGATCGCACCGTGCGACTGTGGGATGTGAACACAGGTGAATGCCTACGGGTTTTAGAAGGACATAGGCACGGCATTTGGTCCGTTGCGTTTGCCCCTAACGGAGGCTACCTGGCCAGCGGCAGCGCCGATTCTACTATCAAGCTATGGGCATCACCTACGGGTGAATGCCTAAACACACTCATCGATCACAAGCATGGTGTATGGTCAGTGGCCTTTAGCGCCGATGGCACCCAACTAGCCAGCGGTAGTGCGGACCAAACCATTCGTCTGTGGGATATGCCTTCAGGGCAGTGTCTGCAGACATTAAACGGTCATCAAAACTGGATTTGGATGGTGGCCTTTAGCCCCGATGGAACTCAGCTAGCCAGCGGTAGCGCAGACCAAACGGTTCGCTTGTGGGATGTGCAAACGCAACAGTGTTTGCGTGTTTTAACTGGGCATAGCAATTGGGTGTGGTCGGTCGCCTTTAGTTCAGACGGTAACTATTTGACCAGCGGCAGCGAAGATCGCACTCTGCGGCTTTGGCATCTTGGAAATGGCCAATGCCTAAAGTCGCTGCAGGGAAGCGGAAACTGGGTGTGGGCACTGGCGTTTAGTCCAGACGGCAGTCAGCTTGCGAGCGGACAGGGCGATCGCAACATCTATCTATGGGATATGCAGGCTGCTGATCTAGAAAACGCATCAGAACCCCTCAGCGGCGTGCAGGAGGCAATCTGGTCTGTAGCCTTCAGCCCCAGCGGACAGCAATTAGCAAGTGGGAACGAAGAAGGGGACGTGCATCTGTGGCAGCTCAATAAGCAGCAATCGCACTGCCACTTCTCAGGCCATACAAAATCGGTCTGGTCAGTTGCTTTTGACCCATCTGGCAGCCTCTTAGCCAGCGGCAGTGCCGATCAGACCATCAAACTATGGAACGTAGACAGGGGCAACTGTCAGCAAACGCTAACGGGCCATCGGCATTGGGTCAGCTCAGTCGCCTTCCATCCTCAGAAGAATCTGCTAGCCAGCGGCTCATACGATCGCACTATCAAGCTCTGGGATTTGAATACCTACGACTGCATAGATACCTGGGAAGGCCACACCAGCGGGCTCTGGTGCATTGCCTTTTCACCCACAGGAGACTTTCTCGTCAGCAGCAGCATGGACCAAACAATAAGGCTTTGGGACACGAGTACGGGAACGTGTGAACAGGTGTTCCAAGACCATGAGAACTGGGTGATCTCCGTCGCGGTAAGCCCAGATGGAAAGTGGATTGCCAGCGGTAGCGCCGATCGCACCGTCCGCCTATGGAACACTCAGACGCGTGAGCCTGTCCATATCTTGAAAGGACACATGAATAGCATCTGGTCCGTTGCGTTTAGCCCTGATGGACGGACGCTGGCCAGCGGCAGTGATGATAAGACAATTCGTTTGTGGTCAATCAACACGGGTAAATGCCTGAAGACTATCAAAAATAAAGAACCCTATGATGGGATGAATATTGCGGGCGTTGAAGGACTGACAGAGTCTGAAATCTCGACATTGCAACAGCTAGGGGCTATCGATGCTTCTGCAGAGAACTAGAATTTCCTTGATTTTTTAAACGACGATATCTGGCATTGTAAGGATAGATATGAAGACACTGTCATCAGTGGCTGTTTCAATCTTGGTGGCAGAATTTTTTAGCCTGCATACACGCATATTTCCGAGGTCAGCTATTCGATGCAAATTCATGACATGAGTGATGATCGGACCGCAGCGTCAGGACTCCAAGTGTTGTGGATGACCTGGTTAATTTCTACTCTGCTATTGCTGGGCGTGGGGGGAACTTTGTTCTTTGCACCTGGGATAGCCCAAGGTTATTGGCCCTGGTCACTGGCACCTTTTAACACTCGGCTGCTAGGTGCGGTTTATCTCAGCGCTGCGATTCCATTAATCAGCTATCTCATTCGCCCCCGAATGGACAATCTGCAATTAGTGCTGCCCATCTTTACCTGCTTCACGACTTACTTTCTGTTGGTGTCGATGGGATATCGCAGCAGCTTTCTAGCTCGCAAGTCCTCGTCTATCTGGTTTTTCCTATACGGGGCAGATAGCGCTGTTGGTCTGTTCTACTGCTGGCGATTACGCCACTACCTGTTGCACTCAGGGGGTTTAGTGCGCTTCGTTAAGCTATATCAGTTTCAGGCGATCTTTCTCAGCCTGTCTGGCCTGGGTCTGCTTCTGGCACCGCTGTTGGGTATGCAGTTCTGGATGTGGCCCTTAGATTCGTTTCATTCACACTTGTACAGCGGTGTATTTCTTGGGGGTGCGTTAGGGATGGGACTGCTAGGCGCTCACTCTACACATGTCGGACGCATCGCCCTAGGCGTCACGCAGGCATTTCTTGGGGTTGCGATCGCATCAGGAAACTGGCTAGTCGATCAACAGGTGAACAAATTGGCTTGGAATACTATCTGGCCTTGGTTTTGGCAGTTTGCCTTCCTTGTTTTTGGGGCATTAGGAGGCTATCTTGCGATTCAAGAGCTGCGTGCGCCTAAACCTCTAAAACCTGAGCCATGAATTGATTAGATCTGACAGCAAATGAGTGTGATGCATTCGCTGTCAGATCTAATCCCAGGTGGCGCTTGCCACCCGGAGAGGCAGACATCAAAACACGAAGTTGTCGGCGCTGAGGTCATTAACGTCAAACGAATCCAGCGTGATCGTTGTACCGGCCAGATCGTTAATCACCGCATTGCCGCCCACTGACGTAATGTGATTATTGAACAGGTCCGCAGCGTCAGAGATGCCGCTGATGCCCGCGAGATCGATCACCTCGGCAGACGCGAAGTCAAGGATGATATTGGCTCCGTTGTTGTCCTCAAAGATGAACGTGTCGTTGCCGCCGCCGCCCGTGAGTTCATCGTCGCCAGCGCCGCCAACGAGGATGTCATTACCAGCGCTGCCAAAGAGTACATCTCTGCCCGCACCGCCGATGAGGGTGTCACGACCCGCGCCGCCGATCAGGGTGTCGTTACCATTCCCGCCATTGAGCAGGTCATTGCCACCTTGACCGAGGAGCTCATCGCTGTTGTCCTGACCATTGAGGATGTCACTCCCCGCACCACCGATGAGGGTGTCATTACCAACTCCACCATTGAGGAGGTCATTGCCACCTTGACCGAGAATCTCATCGCTGTTGCCCTGGCCGTTGAGGGTGTCACTGCCCGTGCCGCCTATGAGGGTGTCATTACCCGTTCCACCATTGAGGAGGTCATTGCCACCTTGACCGAAGAGTTCATCGCTGTTGCCTTGGCCATTGAGGGTGTCATTACCATTCCCGCCCTCAAGGAGGTCGTTGCCGTTGCCGCCATTGAGGAGGTCATTGCCGCTTTGGCCGAAGAGTTCATCGCTGTTGCCCTGTCCATTGAGGGTGTCATTGCCCGCGCCGCCTTCGAGGGTGTCGTTGCCGTTCTCGCCGGAGAGTTCGTTGTCATCACCGTTGCCCACCAGGTTGTCATTGCCCTCGTCACCGCGGATGTTGAGATCGTTGAATAATATCGAGACGTTATCGTCAATATCGTTAGCAGTCACTAGATCCAAGTCGCCATCGCGATCTAAGTCTTCTGCGACGATTGAGAATGGTTCATTTCCCACCGCAAAGGTAGATGGCGCCCCAAAGCCCCCATTACCATCACCTAACAGTACTGAGACGTTCTCGTCTACCAGGTTCGCAGTGGCCAGATCTAAGTTGCCATCCCCATTCAAGTCACCGACTGTGACGGAGAATACACTACCTCCCGCAGCAAAGGTAGATTGAGGCGAAAAACCACCATTACCATCGCCCAATAGCACGGAGACATCGGCACTCGTCTCATTTGCTGTCACCAGATCTAAGTTGCCATCTCCATCAAAGTCTCCGATGGCGACTGTCTCTGGCTCATCTCCCACCGCAAAGGTCAATTGAGGTGCAAATCCTCCGTTACCATCGCCCAACAGCACTGAGACTGTGTCATCATCCTCGTTAGCCGCCACCAAATCTAAGTTGCCATCTCCATCTAAGTCTCCGATGGCGACTGACTCTGGCTCATCTCCCACCGCAAAGGTCAATTGAGGTGCAAATCCTCCATTGCCATCCCCCAGCAGCACTGAGACTGTGTCATCATCCTCGTTAGCCGCCACCAAATCTAAGTTGCCATCTCCATCTAAGTCCCCGATGGCAACTGACTCTGGAGAATCTCCCACCGCAAAGGTAGATTGAGGCGCAAAACCACCACTGCCATCCCCCAACAGCACTGAGACAGTGTCATCACTCTCGTTAGACGTCACCAGATCCAAATTGCCATCTCCATTAAAGTCCCCGATGGCGACGTCTTCTGGGTCATCTCCCACCGTAAAGGTAGATTGAGGCGCAAAACCACCACGACCATCGCCCAATAGTACTGAGACAGTGCCATCATTCTGGTTAGACGTCACCAGATCTAAGTTGCCATCCCCATTCAAGTCCCCGATGGCGACTGACTCTGGTCTATCGCCCACATCGAAGTTAGCTGCCTCTTGAAATGTCGCCATGATAATTTCCTTCTCTAGAATCAATTTTTTGTGAATCACTCAAACCCCATCTGCATTGCTTCTGGGGGTAATTTACCGCTCGGGTCGCAGATTTGACCCCGGATGAAAAATTCAGGCTCGTCAATATCAACTGCCCTCGACTAATTTGATTAGACTCTGCAGATGGCTACCTTCAGGGCCAAGAAAGGCTAACTTATGGCTAACTTGTGGCTAAGTTAAGGATGCAAGTTTGGACGAGGTTCGGTTCTGGGCAATTGGAGATGATTTTCGCAGCCCAAATCAAATCCTCTCTCTCCATGATTTCTGGCAACAAAACCCGCTGTTGGACACATCTCCGCCCCAGGTAACACTTGCCACCCGGAGAGGCAGACATCAAAACACAAAGTTGTCAGCGCTGAGGTCATTAACGTCGAACGAATCCAGAGTGATCGTTGTCCCGGCCAGATCGTCGATCACTGCATTGCCGCCCACTGACGTGATGTGATTATTGAACAGGTCCGTGGCGTCAGAGATGCCGCTGATACCCGCAAGATCGATCACCTCGGCAGCCGCGAAGTCGAGGATGATATTGGCCCCGTTGTTGTCCTCGAAGATGAACGTGTCGTTGCCGCCGCCACCCGTGAGTTCATCGTCGCCAGCGCCGCCAACGAGGATGTCATTACCAGCGCTGCCAAAGAGTGCATCTCTGCCCGCACCGCCGATGAGGGTGTCACGACCCGCGCCGCCTATGAGGGTATCATTACCATTCCCACCATTGAGGAGGTCATTGCCACCTTGACCCAGTAGCTCATCGCTGTTGTCCTGACCATTGAGGATGTCACTCCCCGCACCACCGATGAGGGTGTCATTACCAACTCCCCCATTGAGGAGGTCATTGCCGCCTTGACCGAGAATCTCATCGCTATTGCCCTGGCCGTTAAGGGTGTCGTTACCATTGCCGCCTATGAGGGTGTCATTACCCGTGCCGCCATTGAGGAGGTCATTGCCACCTTGGCCGAAGATTTCATCGCTGTTGCCTTGGCCGTTGAGGGTGTCGTTACCATTCCCGCCCTCTAGGAGGTCATTGCCGTTGCCGCCATTGAGGAGGTCATTGCCCCCTTGGCCGAAGAGTTCATCGCTGTTGCCTTGGCCATTGAGGGTGTCATTGCCTGCGCCGCCTTCGAGGGTGTCATTGCCGTTGCCGCCAGAGAGTTCGTTGTTATCTCCGTTGCCTATCAGGAGGTCATTGCCTGCGTCACCTTGGATGTTGAGATCGTTGAAAAATACTGAGACGTTATCATCGTCCGCATTAGCAATCACCAAATCCAAGTCGCCATCGCTATCCAAGTCCTCTGCAACGACTGCAAATGGTCGATCTCCCACCGCAAAGGTTGATGGTGCCCCGAAGCCCCCATTACCATCGCCCAATAGTATTGATGCGTTATTGTCCTGCAGGCTTGTCGTGACTAGATCTAAGTTGCCATCCCCATTCAAATCGCCGACTGTGACTTCGAATGCCCTATGGCCCGCTGCGAAGGTCGATTGAGGCGCAAACCCTCCATTACCATCGCCCAGCAGCACGGAGACAGTGTCATCGTTCTCGTTAGCCGTCACCAGATCTAAGTTTCCATCTCCATTGAAGTCTCCGATGGCGACTGACTCTGGCTCCTCTCCGACTGCGAAGGTCGATTGAGGCGCGAACCCCCCATTGCCATCGCCCAACAGCACGGAGACAGTGTCATCGTTCTCGTTAGCCGTCACCAGATCTAAGTTTCCATCTCCATTAAAGTCCCCAATAACGACTTGCTCTGGAAGATCTCCGACTGCGAAGGTCAATTGAGGCGCGAACCCCCCATTGCCATCGCCCAACAGTACTGAGACCGTGTCATCTAACTCGTTTGTCGTTACGAGGTCGGCATTTCCATCTCCATTGAAGTCCCCGATAGCGACTTGCTCTGGAACATCTCCCACGGCGAAGGTCGCTTGAGGGGCAAAGCCTCCACTGCCATCGCCCAACAGCACGGAGATCGTGTCATCATCCAAGTTCGTCGTCACGAGGTCGGCATTTCCATCTCCATTGAAGTCCCCAATGGCGACGTCCGTTGGTAAATCTCCGACTGCGAAGGTTGATTGAGGCGCGAACCCCCCATTGCCATCGCCCAGTAGCACGGAGACAGTATCATCAAAGGCGTTAGCGGCTACCAGATCCAGGTTGCCATCCCCATTAAGGTCTCCGAAGGCTACTGACTGTGGATTATTGCCCACATCGAAGTTAGTTGCATCTTGAAATGTCACCATGATTATTTCCTTCTCTAGAATCAATTTGTGAATCACGCAAACCCCATTTGCATTGCTGTTGGGGGTTATAAGTCGCTGAACGCATTGCCGCTCGGGTTGAAGACTGGAACCCGGATGAAAAATCCAGGCTTGCCAATGTCAACTGCCCTCGACTAATTCGATTAGACTCTGCAGAAGGCTACGTTCAGGGCCAAGAAAGGCTAACTTATGGCTGACTTGTGGCTAACTTGATGCAGAGGACAGCATGTTGTGACAGCGAGGAGCGTTGCGACTCGTTTCAATTCCCTGATGTGTACCCATCTCTCTGTGCAAAGCCCTGATTCCGTCTGATCTGGCTGAATGAAGAGGGAGCCTCTGACGAAAATGACCCCATCGCGTCAATACCACGATGGGGCCAGCAGCTCTCTTGGTCGGAGCCAAAGCGTGAAATTTTAAGGATGATTGCTTACGCTAGCCAATCTCTCAACTGCTGCAGCTCCTCTGCAGCCATGTGGCTAACATTTGATTCTTCTGGGAAGATGACCTGCTCTACGTCGTGACCATACTTCTGCAGGGTTTGCAGCGTCAGCCCCTGATAATCTTGATACTTCTTCGCCAGCCGAAACTTACGCGGCGTAATGCCGAGAATGTCATTAACAATCAGTACCTGCCCATCCGTGTGCCGACCAGCCCCAATGCCAATTGTGGGAATCTTTAGCTTCTCAGTAACGATCTGCCCCAGCTCTTCAGGAATTAACTCCAGAACTAGCATCAAGATTCCCAACTGCTCAAGCCGCAGAGCATCTTCGACGAGAGCTTTCGCCTGATCAAAGCGCTTCCCCTGCACCGCCTTCTTGATATGGGTTTGAGGAAGCAACCCCAAATGACCGCAAAGGGGAATGTCGTGGGCAATCAAATGCTGGACGACCTCTACCGGCATCCCCTCTAGCTTCACAATGTCAGCCCCCTGTGCCAGCAAGTACTCAGCATTCTTGAGCGCTTGCTGAGGGGTTTCATAGGTACCAAAGGGCAGATCAGCCAAAATATAAGGCTCAGAAGCCCCTCGACAGACGGCCCGTAGATGGTGGGCAATATCTGCCAAAGTCACCTCCTGCTCACTGGCGTAGCCCAATACATTGGTGCCAACGCTGTCTCCCACAATGATTAGATCGACCCCCGCTTGCTCCTCTAGAACAGCAGTGGGGTAGTCATAGCAAGTGAGGGAGACAATTTTTTGACCGTTCTGCTTTTTTTGGCGCAAATAGGCTGCGTCTTTCTTCATCCGTTTTCTCGAACCCAAGCCTCAATAATGCGATTGGGAATATTAATCACGGGGTGTTCAAACAGTGCCTCAACGGCAGCTTCTCCACCCGCCTGAACCGCTCGCTTAAGACGGCCCTGCAGGGTCGTATCAGCCTTGAGCGCAATTTTCACCGTTTCCTCTGTTTGCTCGCTACCGAGCCGAGCTTCAGCGATGCGATCGAGAATGCCTTGTATATCCTCTCGCAGCGATAGAAAATCCCGTTCGCTGAGCTGACCTTGGGGATTCAGAGCAGACGGAGTAGAACCGGTCATCCCTTGAACAGCACCCACAACATCAATACCTGTCGTGTGCCGCAACTGCTCAATGAAAGCAGCCGACTTAGTCGCAGCACCGCCACCCATAGCATCGACAACCGTAACGTTTTCGATCTCAACCTCTGGCACAGTGGAAGAAAGCGTTGTCAGCAGCACTTCTAGCTTTTGCAGCAAAAAGATATCACGGGCCGCAGATCCAGCCGTTTGCCAGGATTCGGCCAGTCGCTGTGTACCTTCAGCCTGGGCTTTACCGTCTTCGATGATCTGAGAAGCATTACCCTGGGCCTGTGCGATCGCACGTTTACAAGCAGCCTCTGCCGGGGCTACCACATCTGCCTGAAGCTGTTGAGTTACCTGCTTAATCCGCTCCTGCTGTACCGGCACCTCAGACTCAATTCGCACCAGTTCAGAAGCAACCTCAGCCTCGACTTCCGCCACCACCGCTCCACGCTGGGTAAGAGCGTTTTGAATCCGGCGTTCAGCTTCTGCACGGGCCACGCCAATGTCACGATCTAAACGCTTCAGCGCAGTAATTCTCTCGTTCTCAGCCGTCCGAATCGCCGATTCAGCCTGAGTCTCTGCTTCTGAAATGCGGGCATCTCGTTGAAGATCGGCCTGTTGCTTGCGACCAATAGAATCTAAAAATCTTACATCGTCAGAGATATTTTGAATTTGCAGCGTATCCAGGACAAGTCCCAACTGCTCTAAATCATCTTCAGCCTCTTCGAGTAGGCTCTGAGCAAAGGCAAGTTTATCTTCGTTCACCTGCTCCGGTGTCAGACTGGCTAAAACTCCCCGAAGATTGCCCTCTAGCGTTTCTTTAGCAATTTGCTCAATTTCATTACGGGTTTTGCCCAGCAAGCGTTCAATGGCATTGTGAATGGTGGGTTCTTCACCCGCAATTTTGATATTGGCAACCCCATCCACCTTCAGCGGAATGCCGCCCTTAGAGTAAGCATTCGAGACGCGCAGCTCAATAATCATATTGGTCAAATCCATCCGCAGCGCCCGCTCTAGCAAAGGCACACGAATGCTGCTGCCTCCTTTGACCAAGCGATAGCCAACCCGTCGTCCATCGGGTGATTGGCGAGAACTTCCCGCAAAAATAAGGACTTCACTGGGCTGACAAATGTAGTAGAGATTGCGAATAACGAGAGCACCCGCGCCTGTCCCAGTTCCCAATAAAATCAGGATGGCAAATACAGCTTCAAACATTATTCAGAATCTCCTGTACGACTACGATTGAGGGTGCCAGTGACGTCAATTCCTAAGGTCTGGTCAACGCGTTCTAAGAACTGCCGCACAATTTCGGGGTAGGCGTTGGCAAGGCTAGCGATAGATTTACCGTCGCCGTTATCAATCACATTTACGCGTTTAAGATGCACCCGCTGCGGAATCTCAGCCGCCTGCTTAAGCACCATCTCAATCTGCTGAATCAAGAACACCTCTGAGGCATCTGTCCCTGTCTCTTGCCATACCTGAGAGAACAGGTCATTCACTTCAGCCGCCGCCTTAGCATTCTCTGCCAGCTCAGCCGCTGAGCCTTTTGCCGTCAGCTCTTGGGCCTGACGTCGAGCTTCAGCAGGTAACACTTCGTCAGCCTCTAAACGCAGCCGTTCTAGATCAGCACGCATGGCCTGAAGCTGCTGTTCGGCCCTAGCTTTTGCTTCTTTCGCTGCCGCAGTGGTTCGCTCTTCGGCAGATTTGGCTTCCTGCTCTAGCTCGGCCTTAATTTTCCGCAGTTCGTTTTGCTTTTGCTGAATTATGGAAAGGGCGTCTGTCTTGGCAACTTCTGCCTGCTGCTGGCAGTCGGCTTCGATGCGATCGGCTTCACCCATCGCATTAGACTCCGCAATCTCAGCATCTCGGACAATCTGAGCAATCCGACGGCGACCGATGGAGCTGAGGTAGTCAACTTCATCAGAGACGCTTTGAATCTTGAGCGTGTCAAGCTGCAGCCCCAGTTTTGATAAATCTCTAGAGACATCCTGGGCAATCCGCTCAGCAAACTGGAGGCGATCTTCGTTAATTTGCTCAGGGGTCAAGAGGGCGACAACGCCCCGGAGGTTGCCTTCCAGAGTTTCTCGGGCGACTCGGGAAATTTCGGCGCGATCGCGATCTAAAAAGCGCTCAATGGCGTTGCCCACAACGCTGTGATTGCTAGAGATTTTGACATTAGCAATGGCCTGAATATCCAGCGGCGTTCCCCCTTTCGAGTAGGCATTTTGCACCTCCACCGGGACGGGCATCGTGGTCACGTCCATTGTTTTGACGGTTTCAATAATCGGAATCGCAATCACTCGTCCGCCAAAAATGACCCGATAACCGAGGCTCTGACCTTCTTGATTCCGATGCTTGCGTCCCGAGAGGATCAAGATCTCATTGGGGTTGCAAATGCGAAGAAAGCTTTTGAGGAACCAAATTATCACGATTACAGCAAAAATTGTGAGAGCGATGGGAACCGCTGCCGCTTGCTGCTTATGGACGGTGAACTCTCCCATTTGAGAGCTACTCTCGTAGGCGATAGAAGTAGACCCCGTACTCGATTCCATTACGGATTCAGCAGGCCGAGAATCTGAAGAATGTTGATTCATAATGTCAACTGCCCTTAACCACAACTCATTGAACTGCGGCGCGGGCCACAGTTGGATCAATGTCATAAAAGACATCATCCGCAATACCTTTTTTATGCAGGAGACTGCTGCAGCGTTTCTTCAGCAACCACCCACACTTGATTGTTTTTAGTGCCGACGACCATCACTGATGTTCCAAACGCAAGGAGAGAGGGGTGATCGGTCATGGCAACGAAATCTCGGCTGGTACCTTTGACTTCGAGCCTTACCTTACCTCGCGTTGTGGCATCAAAGGGGATTTCCACCGTGCCGGAACAGCCAATTAGATCTTCGGCCCGAATTAAGCTGTCGGCATGGCGACGACGCAGGCTGAGTAAGATACTCGACATCGCAGTTCCTGCTAGCAACCCCATTGCCGCTGCAATGATCATCACGATGAACGGTGAGAGAGGCACCCGTAGGTGGGAGAAGACCAAGCCTGTCAGGCCGAAGAAGCAAAGCCCAAAAGTCCAAAATTTAAAGCTGGTCACGACATCAAGTAGCGTAAAGCCACGCTTCGACGAGCGAAAACGGGGAGGTGCAGACGTAGAGAGGCGACCATCCCCTTTATCGTTTAGGTCGAGATCGGTATCGGGTTCAAATTCGAATTCAACCCCATCGACGCCCCCAATAACAGCTAGGGCAACAAACACACCCCCGATCAAAAAACAAAACCAATAAATTGTTGCAAACATTTAATTTGAATGCGTTGAGCAATACCCCAATCTTAGTCAGGGATTTTGAGACTGGCGTGTTTTTGCAAAGTTCTGTAGCAATCTTTACTCAATTACGCAGCCAGTCTATTCCGTTTATTCACCGCAGTTTATCAACATCAATAGCGATAGAATGCGAAAGCCTACCACTCACTAATCATTTAAGGAAGCAGTCCAATCTCTCCCACTGATCTATCTCCCCCTACCTCTGAGCCTGCTGCCTCTTGGCATCAGGGAGCGCTTATCGAGCTTGTGATTGCAAATCTCAGCCCCACGGGTGATGGCGTGGGTCGTTGGGGAGAGGATCAGCGGGTGGTGTTTGTCCCCGATACGGTACCGGGCGATCGCATCTCTGCCCGCCTGGTTCGCGTCAAGCCCAAGTACGCCAACGCCCAGCTTCAAGAGCTTTTAGAACCATCGACGTATAGAATTCGGCCTCATTGTATAGTGGCCGATAAATGCGGCGGCTGTCAGTGGCAGCCAGTGGACTATACCTATCAGATCAGCGCCAAACAGGACCAAGTGGTTCAGGCCCTCGGGCGGATTGGTAAGTTTCAGGATCCGCCTGTGGATGAGATTTTGGCAGCGCCTTCACCGCTGGGCTATCGCAACAAAGTCACCTATCCCCTGACGAATCGCCGCAGTCACGGTGAGAAGAAAGTGCAGGCGGGCTACTACCGAAAAGGCAGTCACCGACTGGTTAACCTCAACCAGTGTCCAGTTCAAGATCCGCACCTTGATCCCCTGCTGGCGGCTATCAAGCAAGATATTCAAGATTTGGAATGGCCGGTTTACAACGAAAAGACTCACGAAGGCATTATTCGCCATCTGTCGATGCGGGTGGGGCGGCGAACGGAGGAAATTTTGATCACCTTGGTGGTGTGCAACGACGATATTCCGGTGCTCGGTGCCCAGGCTGCCGCTTGGATGCGAGACCACCCAGGAATTGTGGGCGTGTGTCTCAACATCAATTCTGAGCGCACGAATCGCATTTTTGGCAAGCGCACCGACTGTATTGTGGGTCGCCCCTATCTGGTGGAAGAGTTTGCGGGACTGCAGTTCCACATTCGGGCCAATACGTTTTTCCAGATTCATACTGAGCAAGCGGAAGCGCTGCTAGAGGTGATCTTGGCAGAACTTAATCTGCAGGGCCATGAAACGGTGCTGGATGCCTACTGTGGAATTGGGACGTTGTCTTTGCCTATTGCCCGTCATGCAGCCCAAGTCGTGGGATTAGAGGTGCAGGAAGAGGCGGTGAAAAGTGCGATCGCAAATGCAGCCCTGAACAACATCACCAACGTTACCTTCCAGACCGGCAAAGTTGAAAGGCTGCTGTCTGTGCAGGATGACACTCCTGACATCGTGCTGGTCGATCCGCCGCGCAAAGGCTGTTCAGAGGCCGTTGTTGAACAACTGCTAGAGCTGAAAGCACCTCGGCTGGTCTACATGAGCTGCAACCCCGCCACCCTGGCCCGCGATCTCAAATTCTTATGCCAAGGGGGTGACTATCAGCTTACCCGCGTGCAGCCCGCCGACTTCTTCCCCCAGACCGCCCATGTTGAATGTGTCGCATTCCTGGAGCGACAGTCACCAACGTGACGATTTCCCTAGCGGGCCTCAATCTCTTACTGGCAAGCATTTTTATCCTCGCTTTAGGGAGAGTCATTGAACATCTGCCGGGATTGAGGCAGCTCAATATTCCGGCATCCGTCATTGGCGGATTGACCTGTAGCGTGTTGCTATCAGGCCTGAGTTTTTATACCCCCATTCAGTTCGAGTTTGGCCTTGCACTCAGAGATGCTTGCCTGCTGATCTTCTTTGGAGCCTTGGGATTTACGGCTCAGATTAAGCGGCTACAGCAGGGAGGACGGACTCTGGCGATTCTGTTTGGCATTACGGTGATTTTTCTAGTGCTCCAGAACATCACAGGAGTTCTAGTAGCCTCCTTACTTCAGCAGCCGCTGATCTACGGCTTGCTGGCAGGGACCATTGCCTGTGCGGGTGGCCACGCCACCGCAATCACCTGGGGCACAGTAATGGAAGCGCATGGCTTTACCGATGCAGTGGAGTTCGGCTCTGCGGCGGCTACCTTAGGCTTAGTACTGGGGGGACTCTTGGGGGGACCTATCGCCCAACGCCTAATTCATCGTCATCAGCTGCAGGCTGAATTGCCCGAGCTTTTCTTGAATGACACCGCCCAGACGGAAGAGACAGTTCCGACAACCTTAGATTCTGTGATGGGGGCTGCCGTCCTGCTGGCCCTCGCCCTGAGCCTAGGGTTGGGGCTACACACATTACTGCTGCGTTGGGGGATTATCATCCCGAGCTTTTTGCCGGTCTTGATTGCCGGAGCGACGTTAACCAACCTCCTGGACGCCCTCAAAGTTACGGTGCATCAATCTGTCATTCGTCTATCAGGCAACGTGACACTGCAGCTTTTCTTAGTCATGAGCCTCATGAGTTCGCAGTGGCTAACATTGGCCGACAATGCAGGGCCACTGATCGCGATCCTAGCGGCTCAAAGTCTGGTGATGGTGATGTTCGCCTCTTTCATTGTTTTTCCGCTGGTGGGTCGTGACTACGATGCCACCGTGCTCTGTGCAGGCTTCACAGGGCTGGGATTAGGTGCGACTCCCATTGGCATCGCTAACATGCAGGCCATTACAGATCAGTATGGTGCTTCATCTAAAGCCTTCGTCCTCATTCCGTTGATGGGGGTCTTCTGTTTAGACATCACCAATAGCGTGATCATTGAGGGCTGCCTGCAACTGCCGTTCATCGTTCTATGAGGCAGCCTATTTAAGTACAGGTTATGCTGGCGTTAAGCTCTGCCGCAGGTCTCGTGACTCTGAAGACAGGGTGATAAGATCTGCCTGGATACAAAAATATACGCTATTTTGCACATCAAAAACTGAAATTAAAGGCACTGTATGCTCTCAACTGATTCTGCCTTACAACAGCTGGGCTCAATATCGGCCACCGTTGATCAGATTTTGCTAGTTGAAGATGAAGAAAATATTCGTGAAACAATTGCCCTAGCCCTCAGAAGCGAAGGCTATCGGGTTTCCACCGCAGCAGATGGCCGCTCGGCCCTAGAGTTTTTGCAGTCTATGCAGCGACGTGGTCACATCTCGGAAACGCCAGGTCTTGACTTGATTATTCTCGACATCATGCTGCCGGGTATTAATGGTCTCGATCTCTGTCGGTTTCTGAGACGGGAAGGTTCCGCAATTCCCGTGCTCATGCTCAGCGCCAAAGGCACAGAGGCCGACCGGGTGGTGGGCCTTGAAGTGGGCGCGGATGACTACCTTACGAAACCCTTTGGCATGCGGGAGCTCATTGCTCGCTGTCGTGCCTTGCTGCGCCGTAATCGCTTCAATACCCAGGGGCAGGGCGCAATGCTGCAGGTGCGCGAGATTTGCCTCTACACCGAAGAATGTCGGGTGACCGTCCGCAATCAAGAGGTCAATCTATCCCCTAAAGAGTTCCGAATTTTAGAGCTGTTCATGAGCTATCCTCGGCGGGTTTGGCCACGAGAGCAAATTCTAGAGAAGATCTGGGGGCCTGATTTCATTGGCGATAGCAAGACAGTGGACGTGCATATCCGCTGGCTGCGAGAAAAAATTGAAGAAGATCCCAGTAAGCCTGACTATCTGGTCACGGTTCGTGGCTTTGGCTATCGATTTGGCTAAATATTGCTCTTCTCGACAGGCCGCTGATCATGGCTTTTGTATGGTTCCTCTGTGGGCTGGCGGTGGGCCTGGGCCTATTTGTTGAGTCCAGTCGGCGCTTAAACCGGAGGCTCGCGGAGATGCTCCGGCTGTTCTCGGGTGGCACTAACGCGAGAAAAAGCGTGACTTTAGGGCAGTTTAATCGCTTGCTCACCCAGAGCCGCACCGAACAGCGAGACCTGCAGCAGCAGGCTCTGGTGTGGAGAAACATTTTAAAGGCAGCACCCATCGGCTATCTAGAGGTTGATGGGGCAGATCAAATCCACTGGTATAACTCGACGGCCCGCCAGTTGCTCAAGATCGATCTTTCTCCCCGCCTCACAGAGGGACGACTGCTGCTGCAGGTGGTGCGCTCTCTAGAGCTAGAGAAACTCATCAGAGATGTGCGCCAATCCCAGCAGTCTAACTGCCAAGACTGGATTGTGTATACGCTACCCATTGATGGCCTACCGGGGACGGCACAAAGTCTGCCGTTGAGAGGTTACGGCATTCCACTACCAGATCTGCATGTAGGCGTGTTTGTTGAAGATCGCCAAGAGGCAACGACGCTGACGCAGGAGCGCGATCGCTGGGCTTCAGATGTCGCCCACGAACTCAAGACCCCGCTGACGTCCATTCGCCTGATGGTGGAGACGCTACAGTCTCAAATTGAACCCAGCCTACATAACTGGACTGAACGCCTTTTGAATGAGACCACGCGGCTCAGTAATTTAGTCCAGGATGTACTGGAACTCAGTCACGTCAGCGGTCGAAATGAAGATGTTTTATGTTTATCTGCGGTGGATTTACCGGCGTTGGTGCGCTCTGCATGGCTAAATCTAGAGCCGCTGGCGCAGCAGAGAAACCTGGCGCTCTACTACCAGGGGCCTGATCATTTAAGCCTGCAGGCGGATGAAGCGCGTCTCTATCGGGTGTTGGTGAACATCATCGACAACGGGATTAAGCATAGTCACTATGATCAGGCGATCATGATCGAGATCGGCACAGAGGCGAAGCCGCAGACCGAGCCGGGGCAGACGGAGGAGGCTGATTGGGTTGTCATTGACATCATTGATGCGGGTGACGGGTTCCCGCCAGTTGCGATCGCACATATTTTCAAGCGTTTTTTTCGGGCCGACACCTCACGGGTGCGAACCAGCGGCTCTAACGGCTCTAGCCTCCAGACCCTTCCGGCAACGGGCAGCGGCAGCGGTTTAGGTCTAGCGATTGTGGCGCAAATTGTCGCCGCTCATGGAGGGCGCGTCGAGGCCCAAAATCATCCTAAAACTGGCGGAGCCTGGTTACGGATTTTGCTACCCCATTCACTCTAAGATCAGACTGTTCCTGCAATAAGAGCTGTACGGCATCCATGAAGACCGACCCCATTGATCTGGCTCCCTACATAGACCATACGCTGCTGGACCCGTTGGCAATTCCAGAGAAAATTGTCCAATTCTGTGAGCAGGCAGAGCGATTTGCCTTCCCGACGGTGTGCGTTTATCCCGTCCACGTGAAGCAGGCAGTGGATTTGCTCCATCGCAAGTCGTCGCAGGTCTCTACTGTGATTGGGTTCCCCAGCGGGGCAACCACCTCGGCCGTAAAACTTTATGAGGCCCAAGAAGCCGTCGATCATGGCGCAACGGAGTTAGATGTGGTGATCAACCTCGGCTGGCTGAAGGCGGGCAATATTGACGCCGTTCACCGAGAAATCGCTGAAATTTGTGCTGCCACGGGGCAAACCGTAAAGGCTATTTTAGAAATGACAGTATTAACTGAGTCCGAAAAGCGGCTAGCAGCCGAAGCCTGTGCAGATGCGGGAGCTAGTTTCCTGAAAACCAGTACCGGCTGGAACGGCGGGGCGACGGTTGCTGATGTAAAGTTATTAAAAGAGGTGGGTTGCGATCGCATCGGTATCAAAGCCTCCGGCGGCATCCGCACCTTTGAGCAAGCCATCGCTCTCATTCAAGCCGGGGCAACCCGTTTAGGCACATCTAGAGGTCTCGATCTAATTCAGCAACAGGCTGAATCTCTAGCGTAGCGAAGCTACGTGCCCTATAGCCACAACGACTACTTTTCCTGCGCGAGTCACGATTGAATGAGCAGCCTAGCATGAGCCGAGTTTATAAAGCGACAGGAATCAACCTCAAAAGCATGGCGCTGGGCGAAGCCGACCGGCTGCTCACGATTTTGACACGGGAACGAGGCTTAGTCCGCGCTGTTGCCGGGGGAGCCCGCAAACCCAAATCAAAACTAGGGGGCCGCAGTTCCTTATTCGTCGTCAATAACTTAGTGATGTCTGAGGGGCGCTCCCTGGATCGCCTTTCGCAGGCAGAAACATTGGTTTCTTACCCCGGTCTCAGCCGCGACCTCGCCAAGTTAACGGTGGCTCAGTACTGGGCAGAACTTGTTCTTCATCAAGCCCTGAGCGGACAGCCCCAGCCCGAGCTTTTCGACTTTCTCTGTGACCGGCTCGCTGAACTCGAACAAACAGACCCAGACCAGATTCCTGTCTCCTTGATTGAAGGCATCTATCAGCTCTTGGACTGGGCTGGGATTGCCCCTCAAGTCAACGCATGCTGCATCACCCAGGAGCCTCTGATCCCCAACCTGTCTGACCCAGACTGGCGCGTAGGCTTTAGCCCTAGCTCAGGCGGGGCCGTGGCTCTGTCTGCCTGGAATCAAGAGCAGTGGCAAAGCAAGCCGGTCTCAAAATTTGTCGCGAGCGACCGCCGAGGGCCGATCCGAAAGGCCCGAAACCGAGAGCAGACAAAGCTCAACGCCATAGAGCTAAGGCTCCTGCAACTGCTATCGCAATCGATTGAGCAAGGGGGAGAAGCAGCAGCCCCCTCTGAAGCACCGCTCTCGCCCCTCAGTCGCCAGGAATCAATCGCAGTGTGGATGTCCCTAGAGCGGGCACTGCGCCACTATGTTCAGTATTACTTTGAGCAGCCCATCCGTTCTGCCAGCCTGCTTGAAACCTGTTTTGCTCCCACTGTGCCCCGTTCTGTAAAGTCATGACCTCTATCCGTGACCCAAAATCTGATCCGAAGTCTCCTAAGACTTACCCAAGCGGTCGGCGACCGACCTCGCCGCCTCGATCGAAGCCTGCATCCGCAAACGCCGAGAAAAAACCCGTTAGCGAGCTGTCTAATCCGCACTCCGTAGAGGTCGAAGAGACTGAAGCACAAGGCTTCGGACCTGTCTTGCAGAACCGCAACTTTTTGATGCTGTGGGCGGGGCAGGTCTTCTCTCAGGTGGCCGATAAGTTTTACCTGGTGCTGATGATTGCTCTGATCAGCAGTCGATTTCAAGAAGCCGATCAGACCATCAGCGGCTGGGTTTCGTCGATCATGATTGCCTTTACAATCCCAGCCGTTTTGTTTGGCTCTATTGCTGGAGTCTACGTTGATCGATGGCCGAAACGCCCCACCCTAGTGCTCACGAATATCGTTCGAGGAGTGCTAGTTCTCTTGCTGTTCCCGACCTTGGCGGCTCTCCAACCAGGTCTGGAGTGGATGGGGGTTCCTTTCGGATTTTGGCTGCTGCTGTTGGTCACCTTTTTAGTCTCGGCTCTGACCCAGTTCTTTGCCCCTGCAGAGCAGGCTGCGATCCCGCTGGTGGTGCCACGAGAGCACCTGCTGAGTGCCAATGCCCTTTATACCTTCACGATGATGCTAGCCGTCATTGCGGGCTTCGCAGCGGGTGAACCTCTTCTAGCCTTAGCCAGCACCTTCACCGACACCTGGGCTGGGACTCGCGATTTGGGGGCTATGGTGGTGGTGGGTGGAAGCTACGGAGTCGCTGGACTGCTCTTGTGCCTACTGGTCACCGGCGAATCAGCGAACGATTCTGATGCTGAAGACGCTCACGTTTGGGCTGACATCAAGGATGGGCTGCGCTACCTCGGTCAGCAAAGGCAGGTGCGGGGTGCCTTAATTCAGCTCGTGATTTTATTTTCTGTCTTTGCGGCTCTAGCCGTATTAGTCGTTCGTCTAGCTGAGATTTTGCCCGCTCTAGAAGCCTCTCAATTTGGTTTTCTCTTGGCGGCTGGCGGGGTTGGCATGGCGCTCAGCGTCGCCCTTCTGGGCCAACTGGGCCATCGAGTTAAACCCCATCGGCTCAGCTTCTATGGCTCGATGGGCATGGCGGTGATGCTTGCTGGTCTGGCATTTACCACCCAGTCTCTCTGGGGCGTCTTAGGCTGTCTCTTTGGTCTCGGAGCCTTTGCCGCCCTCGTTGGGGTGCCGATGCAGACCACGATTCAATCCCGTACGCCGGAGGAAATGCGGGGCAAAGTCTTCGGCCTTCAGAATAATGCGGTGAACATTGCGCTCAGCCTGCCCCTAGCCCTGGCTGGACTGGCAGAAACAGCTTGGGGATTAGGCCCTGTCTTTCTAGGTTTAGCGAGCCTTGTGGTTACAGGGGGACTCCTATCCTGGTATATTGCCGATACTGGGTCTTTGTACTCAGAACAATCCTCCGTGGAGTCTTGAGACGATCTAAGCTGAATGCACATTGCCTGGATTGGGAAAAAATCGCCGCCTTGCGGCAATGTCACCTATGGTCGAGAGATCACCAATAGGCTCCTAGATCGAGGTTATCTGGTGAGCTTTCTGCATTTTTCTCAAGATGAAGAAGAGGCGGCCAACTGCGCTGTTCCAGAGCTACTCTCAGAGTGCAAGGAAGTTTCACTCCCGTTTTTATACAAATCCCAGGTCTACACCATCCCAACGCTGCGTTCGAGCAAGGTGCTGGCCCAATCGTTAGCGGCGCTGAAGCCAGACGTCGTTCACGCGTCTTTGACGCTATCGCCCCTTGATTTCATGCTGCCGGAAATCTGCCAGGAGTTAGGGGTGCCCTTAGTGGCAACATTCCACCCGCCCTTTAGCCATAAGCATCTGAGTCTATCGGCAGGGACGCAGCACTTTATGTATCAGCTTTACGCGCCTTCGCTGGCAAACTACAACGCGGTGATTGTGTTCTCGAAGGCACAGCGAGATTTGTTAATGCGCCTTGGGGTCCCACCCGAAATCTTGGTGGTGATTCCCAATGGGGTGGATACGGCGAAATACAGCCCAGGGCCGTCCAGCGCTAAGGCCGAATTTGATGCCGAGCACTTATATGTTTACCAGGGCCGGATTGCCATTGAAAAAAATGTAGAATCGCTGCTGAAAGCATGGCGGCAATCTGATATGCCCAGTCAAGCCAAGCTGCTGCTGATGGGCGACGGGCCTCTACGGAACGGTTTGATGCCCACCTATAGCTCGGAACACAATATTATTTGGCTGGGAACGGTGACCGATGAACACCGCCGCATTGAAATTCTCCGAGGGGCAGACGTGTTTATTTTGCCCTCCTTTGTTGAGGGGCTTTCGCTCTCTTTATTAGAAGGCATGGCCTGTGGTGTTGCTTGTCTAGCAACTGATGCGGGGGCTGACGGCGAAGTTTTAGAAAAGGGAGCCGGCATTGTCCTTAATCCTCAGCGGGCCAAGGGAGAGCTACAGACCCTGCTACCGATGCTGATCGATCATCCCGAAATTGTCAAAATTCTAGGGCAGAAGGCGCGAGAGCGGGTGCTTGAACGCTACGATCTAACACAGAATCTTGATCAGCTTGAGCGATTCTATAGTCAGATGTTTCAAAAACCTGAGGTTGCTCTCCGTTGAAAGAAGGTTGCGATTACCGAAGGTAGGCCTGGGCCATCGCAATCCAGCGCGGCAGGTTTCGGCTGCGGTATGGAACTCAGTTAAGACAATCGAAGACTATAGTTTTAGATGTTCGTTGTGGGGAAGACTATGTCTTATTTTTCTAACTGGCTGCAGCCCTATCGTGCTCACTCGCTTTCATTGTCTGCGGCAATCGTTTTAAGTCTGGTCACAGCCCTACCGGTCAGAGCACAGGAGCCGTTACTTCGAACCCTCACCGTCACGGGACAGGGCATCGAGAACATTCAAACTACATTGGCAACGGTCCGGCTTGGGGTTGAGGTGCAGGGCCCATCGGCGGAGGCGGTGCAGGCAGAGGTGGCGCGGCGCTCCAGTGCGGTGGTCAAGCTACTGGAGTCACGGAAGGTGGATAAGCTGCAAACGACGGGCATCAGCTTAAATGCAGACTATAAATACAACGAAGGCAGAAAACGCCAGCTTGTGGGGTACCAAGGCCGCAATATCGTCAGTTTTCAAACCGAGATCGAGAATGCCGGTCCCCTGATGGATGCATCGGTGAAGGCGGGAGCCAGCCGCATCGATGGCGTGTCGTTTATGGCGACGGAAGATGCGATCGCAACCGCTCAAAAAGCCGCGCTCCAGGACGCCACCCAAGAAGCTCAAGCACAGGCCAAGGCAGTCTTAGAGTCCCTGGGCTTCGCCCCTAAAGAGATTGTGGGTATCCAGGTCAACGGTGCTTCATCTCCGCTCCCCCCTCGCCCCGTCAACCGAGCGTTAGCGGCAGAAGCCTCGTCCCAACCTATCATCGGTGGCGAGCAGGCCGTTCGCTCATCTGTGACCCTGCAAATTAGCTACTAAACTTTTACTCTTTAGTGTCGCTAGCGGATTATAACTGCCGATGGCGATCGCTAATCTAGCGCCAGGTTATGAATCTGCAGTCGCTGATGCTCGGTTTTGATACAGGCATCCATGATTACGTTAAGCCCTGCTTGGGTGGCCTGTTCTGCTGCACCCAGGTCTGAAATGCCGAGTTGGGTCCAGAGGGTTGCCGCTTGCGTTGCGATCGTATCTGCCACAATCTCGGGCAAAAACTCAGCCCGACGAAAGACATTCACAATATCAATAGGGGCCGGTACATCTCGCAAAGAAGCATAGCTGAGATGTCCGTCAATTTCAGTGACGCGCGGATTGATGGGGTACACCTGATAGCCCGCCTCGCGTAAAAAATGGGCTACCTGATAGCTATCTCGATGGGACTTTTCAGAATGGCCCACCACCGCGATCACCTTGGCATAGGTCAGCAAATAACGGAGCGTGTCATCCTCGGGCTTTAGGGGTGGCATCGTTTTGACAATTAACAACTGGATTCTGTCAAAGCCAGCAACACCGCCTTTTGTGAAAAAGCAAAGATAAACCTAAAAACGGAGGTATGGCTCAGAAAAATTATTGTATTTCTAAAGAAACGTCAAAGCAACCACACAACGGTAGCAATCCGGTCAACAATGTATGCAAGTTCTTTACGGCTATCCCCATGCAACGTTCTCGTCCTCTGCAACAGGCAGAGCCAGATCTCAATAGCCGCATACTGACGGCCGCACAGCATTTATTCGCACGCCAAGGTTTTGAAAAGACCACCACTCGACAATTAGCAGAAAAAGCAGGCGTCGCTGAAGGCACCCTCTTCCGGCATTTTGACAATAAGAAGTCGATTCTAGCGGCGGTCGTCACCCAGGGCTGGAGCGAGATGCTCACGGACCTGTTAACCGAGCTGAGTGAAGTCGCGAGCTACAAAGCGGTTTCTAAGGTGATGCAAAAACGGATGCTGCACCTCCATGAACACGGTGACATGATGCGAGTCTGCTTCATGGAAGCCCAGTACCATCCAGAACTGCGAGAGCGCATCGAAACCGACGTGATTGGCAAAATGCAAAGCGTCACCGAAGCCTTTATCCAAACCGGCATTGATCGAGGGGTCTATCGGTCGCTCAACCCAGAGCTGGTGGCCCGCATCTTTTTAGGCATGTTTATGATTGCCGGATTTAGTCAGGACACACTAACAGAGGCTCGTTCCCCTAAAGAGCAGAAAGATATGGCTGAACTGCTAGCCGACGTCTTTTTACACGGAATCTTGGCTCCAGCCTGCTGAATCTTGCAATAAAAAACCAGAGGCTGGAGCCTCTGGTAGATTCAAACAACACAAGGAGACAAATCAAAAAATTTAGAGCGCGCCCAACTGGGTTAGACCCAAGATAGCACCGGCACCAAAGGCATGTCCTAGGCACCAAGTTCCGAGAACTGCGCCCATACTAAAATCGCCGAAGAAGCTAGCAGCAGGAGCAGCCGGACCTTCGTTGGGTTTTTGGACCGTTAGCTTTGCAAAAACCATTGCCAAAACGTTGCAGGCAATCATGACAACAGCCACGTTGGGGCTCCAATCAACAGCGCGAACTGCAACAGCTAGTAATGTTGGTGTGAACAACTGCTTTTCTCCTTAATCCCTTGGAACAATTGTTAATCTTATTTTATTGTTGCAAACAATGGGGTTTTATACAGACAGACGCATCAATAGTTAATGTTTAAATGAAAAATAAAGAGAGAGCTTTAGCAAGTTGGCTAAGTTGAAGCTGCAAAGCGTTCCTAAAACACTCCACTCTGGGCTGGTACTAGCACTTTGTTTGGGGCTCGCTCAATGTGATGCTTCAGGAACAGGCCCTCAAAAATCTCAGGACAAAATCTCTCGCTCTGAGTGCGCGGTGGAATCGGGATTTATTTTGATTGAGGCCGGAGAGTTTATTGCGGGGAGCGATCGCAAAGAGCAGGACTATGCCTATCAAATTTCTGCCGATACCGTCCCTACCGCACCCGATGAACAAGAGCTGCGTCAAAGTCGTTGGTTTGATAATGAACCAGAACGGGAGATGCGATCGCAACCCACCTTCTGCATCAGCCGCAATCTCGTGACCAACGCCGACTATCAATCCTTTATCCAGGCCACCGATCACCAACCTCCTGGAATTTCAGAAGCAGACTACCAAAACCAGGGATTTCTGGTGCATCCCTACAGCACCGTTGCGCCTTATCTCTGGCAGGGCAATCAGCACCCCGCCGGAGACGCCAAACATCCCGTTGTGCTGCTCTCCTATGCCGATGCCCAAGCCTATGCTCAATGGAAAGGGAAGCAGGACGGAACCACCTATCGACTCCCCACCGCCCTCGAATGGGAGAAAGCCGCGCGGGGAACAAAGGGCCAATATTTCCCCTGGGGCGATCAATGGCAAGACGATGCCACAAACTGGGCCGGTAGCGGGCAAGACCGGACGAGCGAGATTGGAGCCTATCCCCTCAGTCGCAGTCCCTACGGCGTTGAAGACATGGCAGGCAATGTCTTTGAATACACCTCCACCCGCACCGAACGCAAAGGGAAACCGGCGACCGTTATGAAGGGGTGCGGCTGGGACGATCTGCCAGGATTCTGCCGCGCCGCCTATCGCCATGCGCGTCCGTTAGGCTCTCGCCATATTTTGTTTGGCTTTCGACTTGTAAAAGAGTAAGAAAACACCCTGAGCCTGCTTGGGCTTAGGGTGTTGATGAGGGCATTGGGTGGATGCAAAACCTCCGCGACACCTAGAGAGCGAAGAAACTTGAAACTAAGAAGCTGTGGCCTGTGCCTGCGACTGATTCTGTAGCAGCTCTACTAGCTCATCGACCCCTTTCTTAATGCGGCGAGTGACTGTGACGGGGCTGACACCAATGCGCTTGGCCACTTCCTGACGAGAGAGCTGATGAAAGAAGACCGACTCAATCATTTCGCGGGTCTTATCTTCAAGCTGGTTGAGGGCATGCTGCAGCTCAATGCGGTCCTCTTCATTCACCTGCAACATTTGATAACGTGTATCCGTCAATGTATCGCCCAGCGTCATTGCTGATTCAGACTGCTGGTGGTGACTCGAAGAAACGCGGGCATTCAAGCTCAGTGGCGTTCGATTAGATGCAGCAAGCTTCACGGAGCGCCACTCATTCATAGATAAATCTAAAGCATCAGCAAGTTCTTGGTCACTGGGCTGGCGACCCAACTCCATCGTCAGATCTTGACGGACTTTAGCGCCTTCTCTGTTGAGCTGCTGCCAGCGACGAGGAACGCGAACGGTATTGGCGCGATCCCGCAAAAAGTGAAGAATTTCACCGCGAATGTAGGGAACAGCAAAGGAGCTGAAGGCGTAGCCCTGAGTGGGGTCAAAGCGTTCAATGGCAGTGATCAACCCCATGTAACCACACTGCTCTAAATCTTCGTAGGGTTCTGCACACTGGTTGGCGAGCCGGTGAGCAACCTTGCGTACCAGTCCCATATTGAGACGGACGAGTCTATTTCTGAGACGAACTGAGGGTTCCTGACGGTAAGAAACCAACAATTCCATCGATTGAGATTGAAGAGTCGTTTGGTAAGCCATAGTGTTTCGCTAACAGTTGATTAAGCCCTATGGAAGTCATTATTAAGAAACGGCGTCAGCCACACTATCGTTAAATTACTGAACTTTCTGTTGTCGTGAGCTCAAGACCTCCGCATTTATACGGAGAAACCACTCCGTGTATACACGTAGAGGGCGGTAAGAGTGTATACGGTGCTGAGTCTTTAAGGCTCTGCTCAGAGTTTTTTCATCAGGATACTGATCGGCCAAACTAGCCTTGACGGGGTTGCGAAGGAGTCAGTGTAAGCTCATCCCTTCGCGGCAGCGGGTGTACCTGCGCCAGATTCAACTTCAAGCTTTTAAGCATGGCGAATGAAAAGACGTTTAGCGGCTCTTGTTACAGCCACATACAGTAGCTGATTGCGTTCTCGTGCATTCCGATTTCGCATAATATCAGGGAGATCAAGAAAGACATTTTGGAAAGTAGAGCCCTGGGATTTATGAATGGTCAGGGCATAGCTATAGTTAACGCTGGCAAAGCGCTGCTTCAAAGCCCAAAAGTCTTGCCACTGCTTTGCCTCTGCCAGCTTATTTAACTCTCGCTTCAATCTTCCCTGCTCAGATTCATGCAAAACTCGTAGCGTAAACACGAGATTAGCGTCGTTCTCGACATACAAGCACCAGATCCGCCAGCCTTTTGATTCGTCTTCCCAGGCTTCTTCGACGATGCATTCAGAGGAGGTCTGCATCAAAATTTCCTCTTCATTACCAAAGATCGGATGCATGGCAATCAGGCGCTCGTCAGGGACAAACCGAGGGACTTCGCACCCAAAGATAGCGTCTCGGATTTGACGATTAAGGGCGTTGACGCGCTTATTTGTATAGGCCAAGGCCCGCACATAGTCGGGGTCGGACTGAGAGAGATCGCATCTAAAGGCCCGCACCAACTGTCGCTCCCAATCCGATGTTCTTAAAACCACCGTGCCTTCTGTTTGCTCGGCGTTGAGGTCGGTAACGAGCGGGGGTAAGCGCTGAGAGTCTAAGCCGCAGCGGATCGATTCAGCAAGCACTCCAATGGCACCACCGTAGCGAATGACGTCGGTGAGCAAAGCTTTATTTGCGATCGCAACAAAGGTTTGGGAGCAAACCTCATTAATCGGCGGTAGCTGCGCCGAATCCCCCACAAACAAAAGCTGCACCGAGGTATGAAAGCAGGCAACTTCTGTGATCAAGAGTTCCCATAGGTTTTGATTCACCATTGAACACTCGTCCACCACCACCAGGGCATACTTTTCAAACGAGCTTTTCTGATCTTTATCAGGAATAAACTCCTGCTCCCCCGTTTCTTGATTAATCTGGGGCCGCAGCCCTAAGAGCTGACAGCAGGTGAGGCAGTCAATGCCCAGCCCCCACTCCGCCATCATTTGGGCCAGTACCTTCGTCGCCTTATTGGTAAAGGCACTAAACACAATCGGACGATGATCGCCTTGCCCCTGCAGCTGAGCGACAAAGGCCTGCAGCAGCGTCGTCTTCCCCGTCCCGGCATAGCCCTCCAGCACAAAGAATGACTCAGAGCCATTCACAAAATCGTGAAGCTGCTCTAAAGCCGCTTGCTGCTGGGCACTCAAGCTCAGGCTAGCCTGCATTTCTTGGGCTAGAGACTGATAAATTGCATGACTTCGAGCAGACTGTTGCATAACAGAGTGTTTGCTTTCTGTAAACCTTGAGATACAATGCTCACCAATATTGTGAGGACATTATCCATGAATAAAGCTGAACTAGTGAATGCCGTGGCCGATAAGGCAGGCGTCACCAAAAAACAGGCTGACGAGATCGTTAGCGCCACCATCGATACTATCGTTGACACCGTAAGTCAGGGGGATAAAGTCACCTTGGTTGGTTTTGGTAGCTTTGAACCCCGCGATCGCAAAGCAAGAGAAGGACGCAACCCTAAAACGGGTAAAGCACTGACGATTCCGGCAACAACCGTCCCGGCATTCAGTGCAGGCAAAGTATTCAAAGACGCCGTCGCTCCTTGACAATAACATCCTAAAAAAATCCCCATGGTGGCTCTGTAGCCGTCATGGGGAGATGGAGCACTTAATGGGTAAAACAGAACATCAGAAGACTACGCTGCAACAGGCTCTAGCGCTTTGGGAGCCGCCTCTTCCTCCTCAGCTTTCTGCACAACAGAGGTCGCTGATACCTCTGCACCCATCGCTAATTTTTGTCGCACTTGCTGCTCTACTGTTTGCATCACCTCAGGGTTCTCAACCAGGTACTTAATCGTGTTCTCGCGGCCTTGGCCAATGTTGCGGCCATCGTAGCTATACCAGGCCCCCTTACGAATAATCACCTGGGTCTCTTCTGCTAAATCGACAAGGCAGCCCAGGGTCGAAATCCCCTGACCAAACAGAATATCGAACTCAGCAATCCGAAACGGCGGTGCAACTTTATTTTTGACCACCTTGACCTTTGCTCGGATACCGTAGCCTTCGGTGCCTTTTTTCAGAGTTTGAATCCGGCGAATATCAAGGCGTACTGAGGCATAGAACTTCAGAGCGTTGCCACCTGTTGTGACTTCGGGACTGCCGTAGGTAATGCCAATTTTTTGCCGCAGTTGATTCAGGAAAATAACGGTGCAGCCGGACTTACTAATATTGCTAGTCACTTTCCGTAAGGCCTGACTCATTAGTCTAGCCTGCAGGCCCATATGCGAGTCGCCCATTTCTCCTTCAATCTCAGCGCGAGGGGTGAGGGCCGCCACAGAATCGATCACCACCAAATCTACGGCGCTAGAGCGGACCAGCTGATCGACAATCTCTAGCGCCATTTCACCAGAGTCAGGCTGAGAGACCAGCAGATTTTCGATATCGACCCCTAGAGCGGCAGCATAGGTCGGATCAAGGGCATGCTCGGCATCGACAAAGGCGGCAACGCCATCATTACGCTGAATTTCTGCGATCGCATGGAGAGCTACGGTGGTTTTACCCGAGCTTTCAGGGCCATAGATTTCAATCACACGCCCTTTGGGCAGACCGCCCCCCAAGGCCAAGTCAAGCGTTAAAGCGCCACTCGAAATCGTTTCTACCTGCATACGGCTGGCATCGCCTAGACGCATGATCGAACCTTTTCCAAAGGTACGTTCTAGTTGATTGAGAACCGTATTGAGTGCGGCTTGTTTGCCGGATGCATCAGTCGCCATAGTTGCCTCACAGTCAGACGTTCAAACACGGGCTATTTTTTATGGGTGTAGCCGTGGAGTTACATAGTACATATATACCAGTAGCGAGTCAAGCGGATATTTTCGTTCTTGAAGGTTCAGGATATTTCTGCTATAGCTTTAGGCTCAAGGCCAATTCTTCATCTATTGCTCAGAATGAACAATAAATTTAGAAAGGGCAAGAAGCTGCTTTACCCAGCTGCCCTACTGCAGGTTTTTGGCCTAATTATGCTTAGAATCGCAAAATTGCAGATGTGGCTGAGGGAGAGCAACGGTCAGATTTATCTGAGACGCTGGCACGGTAGGCTTGGAAACAATATTATTCAAATCGCCCATGCAGAGATGCTGTCTCAACGACTGGGGTTGCCGCTATCTTTTCCCCAGCATCCTTTTTTGTCAGTGGAGGCGATCGGCAGTATCCATCCGACGAATAACGGCCATTGCAACAATATAGGGGTTGCCACTCCTAAAGTTCTGTTGAGGGATCTCCTGAGCCCGACCCAAGCTAGACCTGAGTGCGGCAAATTTTTATTGAGATGTTTTTACTTCAGCTACGATGTATTTCCGCTGGTGCCTAAGCTGGCAGACTATCGGCGCATTCTTAGAGCTAGGGTTCTGCCTCTACTCCCCTACCGGAAAAACGCATCTATGGCAGAGGATACCCTCGTTATTCACGTCCGCTCAGGAGATATCTTTTCCAAAAGACCTCACCCAGGTCTCCTTCCCCCTCCCTTAAGTTTTTATTTAGAGGTGATTGAGAAGTTTGGCTTCAGCAAGATTGTGGTTGTGGCAGAGGATGCAGAAAATTTATGTGTTGCCCAGCTTAGACGTCTGATTCCCGGCGTAAGGGTGCAGTCTTCATCTCTAGCAGAAGATATAAATGTAATGCTCAATGCCAAGAATCTCATTTCGTCAGGCAGCTCTTTGTCATTGAGTATTGCTTTCGCGTCGCCCAATCTCTGCAGACTGTTCGTGCCCCAATTCAAAGTGCAGCGTCGATACTGGCGGACCCTCTTTTGGCCGCGTCTCTTTAGGCTGGCCTTTATGAGTAGTCGGCAGGCAGAGCCACACCATCTAGACTTTGACTTTATCCCCTTTGCTATTGAGAACTATGTCTTGATGGGGGAGTGGAAAAATAGTCCGTCGCAGCGACAGCTACTGATTCACCATGATCGGAGAGATATTGTCTTTGCAGGTGCAAAGCCCTTCAGCGTAGTGCAGCAATCAGGCTCTACAGATTGTCGATGAAGTCTGAGACAGCTCAAGCGGTTAACGAGGGTAGAATCAACTGGTTTATATGTTGTTCCTATCGCATTCTCAAGCAAAGAACCTATGCCTTACTCGCTCATCAATCGATTTAGAGGGGCGCTCACTGGAGCGCTAGTGGGTGAAATTTTGCCGTATCCCAATCCCACGGAACAGCCCCAAGAAAGAGGGGACCGTGATCGGGTGGTCTCTAGTTTATCTTTTGCGATCGCAACGTCAGCCCAATCTCTGATTGCAACCCGGTCAGCCCCCCCACTCGTAGCCGAAACCAATAGAGCGATTGCATCAACAATACCCATAGCGCTCTACTTCCATGACGACGCTCAAAAGCTGAGACAAGCGATCATGAATGCAATTCCTCAAGCGATTCAAGATGTAGGCTTTGTGGTTGCTGAGAGTATTGCTGCTGCTCTCAAGCCGCAAATGGCTCCTTTTGAGCTGCTGCCGAAGTTGGTTCAGCTTTTACCAGATGAAACGCTCTCTCAGAAATTAAGACAGGTCCAGATATTATTGACTCGGCGAGATTCTTTAGCGATTGCCATTCAAAAACTCGGAGATCCTCAACACACTGAGGTTGCGATTGCCTTAGCATTCTATTGCTGGCTGAGTACGGCGGAACAATTTCAGCTCAGCGTGCTGCGCGCCCACCGCATTCCAGATGTTTCTTCCCTCACTTTGCTGCTGACGGGTGCTTTTTCTGGAGCGCTGAATGGTCGAGTGGGCATCCCTCAGGCTTGGCTGGAAGCCGGGGCATCTCAAAACGATTTACAGCGGATGGAAGTGTCGGCCAATCAGCTTTTGGCGGCTTGGTCAGGGTGTTATCAGGTGGGCCCAGATTCCGTTGATGGGATGGGTGGAGTTGCGATCGCATCCCCTGGCATCCTGCGACCTCGATAGCCATAGATTAGGAGAGTCCCTCTGACCGAAATTGACCACTTGCTGCAGCCTATCGTCATTAGGCTAGGATCTAAATATCTAATCTATATGGGGAAAATCAATGGACATCTCCCTGCGTCCTCAAGTAGAGCAATATATTAATCAAGCTATATCAGAAGGCCGCTATGCCTCCGTAGAGGATTTCCTCATGGAAGCTGCAGAAGCTTTAATTGCGGAAGAACAGGAAGATATTCAGGTGTCTCAGGAGGTATTGGCTGGCGCAACCCCCGGAAGTGCAATCCCTTGGGCAGAGGTAAAAGCTGAGCTAGGTTTGTGAGCTACCGCATCAATATCGAGAAGACTGCCGTTAAGAAACTCAAGAAATTACCACAGCTTGAACAAAAACGTATTGGTAAAAAGCTACGAGAGCTAGAACAAAATCCTCGCCCTAGAGACTGCAAAAAATTGAAGGGTGAAACGAATCTCTATCGCATACGCTCTGGAAACTACCGCGTTATCTATAGTATCCAGGACGCGGAGCTAATCGTGCTTGTGATTAGAGTGGGCCATAGAAGTTCCATTTATGAGTAGCAATCAACAGTGCCTGCTATTCCGATTCAATACGCTCTTGGGTTGCTCTCGCAGTTTGCATACAGTCCTGAATAAACGCACCATATCCCACTGGACAACGGAACTTCACGACATCCAGATCAACTTTAAAGGCAAGATCCCAGCGAACTCGGAGAGGGCGCTGATTGCTAGAGTCATTAGCAAGGTAGGTTGAATCAGTAGTTGCTTGCTCCAAGATCTCTTTCGTACTGTCTGAGCCTTCTAAGCTTTCGATCTCTTCTAGATCTAGCGCTAGCAGTTGTGCCACAGCCTGATAATCTGCCAGCAGCCATGTTTCAAAGTTACGTATTGCTATTCCTCCTACACTTTGATCATCAATTGGGTGATCATTGGTATCAAAGTGATTTTCACGGATTGTCTCCAAAGCTTTTTGTAATTTGCTTTGCCTTTGAGATAGCTCATCGTCGGAATCAACCGTAATGAGGATCATGTCGACTTCTTCTGGAGACCACGAGATTACGACCTGAGCCAGATATTTCGGCTGCAGAATCGAATATCCTGTCCGGCGTTTACTTTCCTTCGCCAGAGGGTGCCTCTGAACAAATTCACAATCTGAGATACCAATGCTTTGAAGCTCCCGCCTGATAAGCGTATGAAGTGCTCCTTCCTGGTTTCTGTCAATTGCCTTGCCGCCGTCTTCAGGTTTGATGTAGGGCACACTCGGTCCCAGTTCTGCTTCACCTTCTGCAATCAGCCCAATACGAATTGGACGATTCATGCTGGATTACCCCCAAATTGATCCGTAAACCAGAGTTCTCCTAAATCTCCGTCGTATGCTTCCAATGCCTTTCGGAAACGAGCCGAGTCTGTTGGTAAAGTATGAACTTGAGTTTTACCTTCTTTATCTATTTCTACCGCGCGTACTTGATGAGGATCAACATAGTTGAGTAGTGTAGGTGAGTGAGTAGTGATCAGAACTTGGACTGGCTGACCGGAAATTCCCTCAGTAGAGACAATTTTCAGTAACTCCACCATTTTGTGTAGAAGCCAAGGATGAACTCCATTCTCAATCTCTTCAAAGCAAATAATACTTGGAGTATCTTCCTGATACAGCGCTGTTAAGAAAGCAATAATTCTCAGTGAGCCATCTGAGATATCGGAGGAAGGGATATGGTGATCCGAATATTTATCGATTAATTCAAGTGAGAAGCTCTGATTATTGCCTCGAGGTAGAACAATCCTACTGATGTTGGGCAGGAGCTGCCTCAGTCTCTCCTCCAATTCATCAAAGCCTTGACGATCAGCGTGCAAGATGTCGACTAGAGCATAGGCAATACCTTCTCCTGTACGATTCATGGAGGTTACTGATGAACCAACGACACGTGCCAAGGCAGCAGGAGAGAAATCATAGACTTCAACTTTTTTCAGTGCAGAGAAGATTTCAGAATCAAAAACTCCTGAGCCAATCAGCTCAGACCTAACTCGTTCAGTGTATTTGTTCCTTACATAATCTTTGCTAGAAGCCTTGGCAAAGATTAGCTGTTCGGGATAGTCAATTCCAAGAGATAATTCAGTAATATTTTTCCCCTCTTCGGAAGGAGGATCGTCTTCGATAGTTAGTGAGCTGGCTTTGAAGACAAGATAGTTCAGTTGTCCTTGCCAGAATTTAGATTCAAAACTTTGGTTGCTACCAGTTTTTTGAGTGTACTTTGTAAACAGCCCCTGCATGTCATAATCTTGGGGATTAGAAATTGCTTGAAAGAAGCTGGATAGTACGGATAAAGATTCACAAATATTAGACTTTCCCGATCCATTTGGGCCAATGAATACGGTTAACGGCTCCAATGTTATCTCTGTATCAAATAGACTCTTATAATGCTGAACTTGCAACTTAGATAGCATTTATCTGGTGATGATACGCTTCTACTCCTCCATAGTAGCCTTCAAGGATGGGAATGATTTTAACTCTTTGCTATCTTCTGAGTAACTGAAATGCCACGTTGGGAGAGCATTTTTTGAAAGAAATTAGTTGGCAAGCTGGCTTCTACAGGCCAAACTCCAGGTTTAGTGAACTGCCCCGATAGAATCAGTTGGGCAATACCGCCTGTGCCGTAACCGGCTGCGATCGCAGTATCATCCACCACAATGTCGAACAAGCTGTCGTCGGCTTCGCGTCCTTCAGGTCCAGGTCTTTGACTCAGAGCGCATGGCAACACCCGTGCCCATGAAGTGATCGCATCGAGGCATAGTGATTAGCTAGGTGGATGTAATCTAGCTAAAATCAGCAGCTTACGTAAATTGACAACGCCAGTTCGATTGAGTTTAAGTGTTTCAATCGTTGCTCTACCGATGGCCGTTGTACCAATGAGACTCAGGTAATCTTGACTCCATACAAAGTGATCTGCCCACTGCAGATGTCTGGGATGATATAGAGGCGTAGTCGCTTTCGTGACGGGATCGATGCCGGATTGTTTAGTGTATTTATGACCGTTACAGCCACCACAGGCAAGGGCTAGATTATCTAACAAAGTTAGACCACCCTCTGAGATCGGCACAATATGCTCAATTGCGAATGATTGTGGTGTGTAGTCCATCAAGCTCTGGCAGTATTCACAGCGTTTAGCAGCCCGATCAATAACGATTTGTTGCTCATCGATGGTGATGTAGCGTCTAGACATCGGGGGCAGGTGGCTGAATATCGAGCTGTTTCATCAACTCTGGCAGCGAAACCTGACGAAGACTCGCTAGGGTTATCAAATGTCCTAGCCGCTCATTGGTAGAGCTTTCGGCAGTGTCGATCAGCTTAAGTAGTTCTTGGTGTTCTGTGAGCGTTAGCGTTTCGGCCTGACATTTTGCTCGGAGAAAATCGTAGCGTTCCTGAATAGGGTCGGGTAAGCCTTGATTAATTAACTGCAGCAGTTCTGTCTCTTGCTCAGGCTGGTTTGGAATTTTACGTCGGGCGAGAACATGGCTCACTTGTGCTAGAAATTTTTCTAGATCAGGCGTGTCTAGCTGGGCCACACCTTCTATGAGTTGGTCAAGGTCAAGGTTGATTTGTGAGGTAACTTGAACAGATGGCATCGCCTACAGCCCTGGTGAAATTAGAATTGCGTCTGACTGGTTGCAATCGCATTATAGCCAAACTGATATCAGGCATTATCGAAGCGGGTTGTGAAAGCTCAGTTTTAGAACAGAAGCAGAAAAGCGCTAGTTGAATATCTGCTGTTCGATGTTGACGCCACGCAGTTTCAACATCGACTGACAGAGATCTGTGGGAAAACTCGCTTCAACAGGCCAAACACCCGGTTTAGAGAACTGCCCTGACAAGATGAGTTGGGCAATACTACCGGTGCCATAACCGGCTGCGATCGCAGTGTCATCCACCACCAATGTCGAACAAGCCGTCGTCGGCTTCCCATCCTTCAAACCTTTGACCTCAGAACGCATGGCAACACCCGTCCCCGTGAAGCGATCGCTAAATTCTGTACAACGATAGCTGCCCCAAGAGAAGAACTCAATCACAGAACGCTTCCGCAGCAATGCTTTTGGCAGTCGAGCCGTTAGCCAAGTTAATACGTTGTATATTTCTGGCACCGAGCCAAACTTTGTGATTACCGTTTGTACATCGAACGACTGCGCCAGCGTCAGCGCCTCCGGGACATCAAACCAAAAAACATTGACAGGTCCGTAGGGTTTTGGGAAGTGGATCACTTCGCGTTTGCTGTAGGGTTCCGCTGACACCCACTGACCTGAACGCCACACGTCAAAGGTATTCTGTAAGCCTAGAAAAGTGGTTCGCATCACCGTCAATCCGGCTCCACCAGAACCCGCCACCACATAGCTCAGATGAATATGTTCGGCCTGATCGAGTGCTTCAACATCTTGCCGCACCATGCTGTTGGAGATGCCGGGGAAGACGCCTGTATTGATGATGGCCGTGACGTTGTTTGCGATCGCATCTTCTCGATAAGCCACCGCTTTGTTGGTAAAAGAACGGTGGTCGCTGACATCTAGGTAGTTGACACCATTGTCTATACATAGTTGCAAGACCTGGGCGTTGCGATCGTGGAAGGGACCAGCAGTGTGGATGACCAGATCAGCAGCAGCAACAGCGCTCTTTAGACCTTCATAGTTTGCGAGATCGAGCGCTTGAAAGGTTGCCCGAGAACCGAGCTTATCTGCAACCGTCTGCCCCACTTGGCGACCCGTGATTATGACGTGGGCATCGGTATGGCTGAGAATATCCTTCGCAACACTTTGGCCGATGCGTCCAGTGCCGCCAATAATAAGAACTTTCTGCATTACAGAACTAAATTACGCCTATCTTAAGAACCATAAGGGCCATAGATCAAAGTCGGGAACAGCTCTTTCAAAAACAGCAAATAGAGGTCATACTGCATGGTTGATCAATCATGAGGTTCCAGCACCAGAGTAAGTAAATGTAACACTGTACAGGCCGTCGTAACTCCGACTGAGATAATTCCTACAAGCGATTACTGGAGATTAGCCGCCCATGAGTTAGAGCACGTAAGCGTGGGTTAAATCGCTAACTACTGCACTCAAGGAAAGACCAATGCCGAGAAAATTTGAACTCAAGCGGGCTACAAACGGTCAGTTTCACTTCAATTTCAAGGCCAATAATGGTCAAGTCATCCTCTCTAGCGAACTCTACAAAGCCAAGGCTAGCGCCACGAACGGCATCGAGTCTGTACAAATGAATGCTCCCCACGATGATCGGTACAACCGACTCACATCGACAAAGCAGGAACCCTACTTTGTCCTCAAGGCTGCAAATGGCGAGATTGTCGGCACTAGTGAGATGTATTCCTCTATTCAAGCAATGGAGAACGGTATTTCTTCCGTCAAGACCAATGCCCCTGGTGCTCCGACGGAAGACTTGAGCTAGGGGCTGTTTAGGAAAAAAGCGATATCTGTCAAGAAAGAGCCTTCAGACAAGTTAGCGAACTATTTCCCGGTAGGATTGGGGAGCAAAACTGCCACTCGGCAGCGCAGGTGAGGAGTCAGGTGTGAAACGCAGCAAATTTATCCGTAATGCAGTAATCGGCGCAGCAGGAAGTACAGCCGCCGCCTGCTCACCCATACCGCGTAGAGCCTCACAGGGAACGGGCGCTGCCAAAGTCCAATGGCGGATGGCAACAAGCTGGCCCGGTTCGCTGGACACCATTTCCGGCGGAGCGACAAGGGTATGCGATCGCGTCAGTGCTATGACCGATGGCCGCTTTGAAATTAAACCCTTTGAAGCCGGTGAGATCGTCCCCGGCCCCCAGGTTTTAGATGCAGTGCAGTCAGGAACGGTGCAGTGTGGTCATACCGCCAGCTATTACTACATTGGCAAGAACCCAGCTCTGGGATTTGCAACCTCTGTACCCTTTGGGCTGACGGCGCAGCAGCAGAATGCTTGGCTCTATCATGGCGGCGGGTTAAAGGCTATTCAAGATATCTATGCTGACTTTGGGGTCATTAACTTCCCGGCGGGGAACACTGGCACGCAGATGGGGGGCTGGTTCAAGCGTCAGATTCAGTCGGTGGCAGACTTAAAAGGGCTAAAGATGCGGATTCCGGGGCTGGGGGGCGAAGTGATGAGTCGCCTGGGGGTCAATGTTCAACTCATTCCTGGGGGGGAAATCTTTTTGGCTCTAGAACGCGGCACCATTGATGCGGCAGAATGGGTTGGTCCCTACGACGACGAAAAGCTAGGGCTGCATAAAGCTGCTCCTTACTACTACTACCCAGGCTGGTGGGAACCGGGGGCCACGCTAGACGTATTGGTGAATCGATCAGACTGGGATAAGCTACCGACGGAATATCAAGAAGTCTTCAAAACCGCAGCCTATGAAGCCAATATCAATATGCTGGCCCAGTATGATGCCTTGAATCGTGAGGCTCTGGGGCGCTTAACGGCGGGTGGAACAAAGTTAGCTCGCTATAGTGATGACATTCTCAAAGCAGCCCAAGAGAAAGCGTTTGAGCTGTATGCAGAAAACGCAGCCAAGAACAGCGACTTCAGGCGGGTCTATGAACCGTGGACAGCTTTCCGGGAGCAGGTTTATCAGTGGCATCAGGTGAACGAGATTAGCTTTGCTAACTTCGTGACAGCTCAAACAAAGAGATAACGTCTTGAATTGAGAAGTACGAGTGCGGCAATGGTTACGCCATCGCGTCTGCTGAGAAGAAGATCAAATCTGAGCAAACTTGATTATGTCAGAGTCTAAAAGACCTACTCAGATATGTCCTCACACCCAGCCCACTCCGCCCGTGACCTTGCCCCGAAAAAAAGTGGACAAGGTCACTTACGGTCACCCTAGCAAGACACACCACCCTTGCAGAAAGAGCGTTTCTCTAAAATGAGAATTGCTGACCAGGTGATCACCAACTTGGCCTCAAAAGCAAAGCACTTTTTCCGTGACAGCAGACCTATCCGGTCACAGCACCACAAGCACTCGACTGCAACACAGCATCTAATAACCCTGGGAACAGTTCCTGCAGCTCGTCTTGCCTTAGAGAATTAACGTGCTGAGTCCCCTCTTTGCGAGAACGAATCACGCCAGATTCTCGCAAAATCTTAAAGTGATGCGACATTGTGGACTTAGCAACATCGCAATCAAAAGCATTGCAGGTTAGCTCACCGTCAGCCGCTAACTGCTGCACGACCTGTAGGCGCACCGGATCGCCTAAGGCGTATAGAACCCCAGCCAAAGAAATCTGCGAACAGTCTGGATGATAAAGAAGCTTCATCGTTGCATTATGCCATTGAATGATCTATATTCTAATTGTTCGAAACTTTCGAACTTAAGAACAAGAAGGAGGACACCTATGTCGGCCACGATTGCTATCAATGACACGACCTTTCAGCAAGAAGTTTTAGAGAACGCCCAGCCGGTATTGGTGGATTTTTGGGCACCTTGGTGTGGTCCCTGTCGGGTTGTCAGTCCCATCGTCGAAGAACTTGCCGATCAGTATGCTGAGCAAGTCAAGGTTGTGAAGCTCAATATTGACGAAAGCAGTGATGTCGCTAGCCAGTACGATGTTCGGAGTATTCCCACCTTGATGGTGTTTAAAGCTGGAGAAGCCGTTGAGTCTCTGACTGGTGCCGTACCAAAGTCAAAACTCTCCAGTGCGCTAGATAAGCACCTTTAAATTCACGGGGCCATTCCCCAGCCTCTCTTTTCAAGGAGGCAAAGATAAATCCCGTGGATGGGTCAGGTATCGACTCGGAACAAAAGCGATCGACTCGAGCAGACAAATTCCTCTGATCAAGGGGGGTTGGGAAAGTCTCAAGGTAGCTTGCTCTCAATTCTAGAGCCGATAGCATCTCTGCCTTAATCTTCTCTTGGCGTTGAACGCTTCCGTATTTTCTCTATTCTCATCCCATACGAGTATTATTTCTAATGCAAAACGCGACTCTTTTCCAACCCCTACAGTTGGGTGCAATCAACCTTGAGAATCGGATCATCATGGCCCCGTTAACGCGGGGGCGTGCGGGTGTAGAGCGTATCCCTAATGAGCTGATGGTTGAGTATTATCAGCAGCGCACGAGCGCCGGTCTGATTATCTCGGAAGCAACGCAAATTTCAGAGGCGGCTGCAGGCTGGGCGGAAACGCCGGGGATTTATTCTGATGCTCAGGTTAAAGGCTGGCAAGCGATCACCAATGCAGTCCATCAGCGGGGAGGCAAGATTGTTCTGCAGCTTTGGCATACAGGCCGCGCCTCTCACCCTGATTTCCAGCCGGGTGGCATTCGCCCGATCTCGGCATCTGAGATAACGCCGCTTGGTGAAGTTCACACCCCCTTAGGTAAGAAGCCCTATGTCACGCCCCGTGCGATTGATACAGAAGAAATCTCAGGAATTGTAGAGCAGTATGCAGAGGCGACTCGCAAGGCAAAAAGCGCGGGGTTTGACGGGGTAGAAATCCATGCAGCCAATGGATATTTAATCGATCAGTTCCTTCGAGATGGGTCAAATCAGCGAACAGATGCCTACGGTGGCAGTATTGCCAATCGAGCGCGCTTCCTTTTAGAAGTGACGGAGGGCGTTGTCAATGCCTGGAGTGCGGACCGTGTAGGTATCCGACTTTCGACAACCAGTTCTTTTAATGACATGCGCGATAGTGATCCGGTGGCAACGTTTACTCATGTCGCAGAGGCTCTGAATGCTTTTCAGCTAGCCTATCTACATGTGCTAGAGGCGCTGCCCGGTCATATGCTGGCGGAGAAAGGTGAGCCAACGGTTTATCCCCATATGCGCAAGGGGTTTCAAGGGCCGATGATTATTAATGGTGGCTATGATGCGGTGACGGGAGGAGATGCGATCGCAACCCACCAAGCCGACGCCATTGCCTACGGTGTCCCTTTCATTGCCAATCCCGATTTGCCAGAGCGATTCGCTCAAAATGCAGATCTGAACGCGCCTGATCCAGATACATTCTACACTTCAGGCCCAGAAGGTTACACGGACTATCCAACCCTAAGGCAGTTCGCGACGGCCTCTTAACTCTCTTCATCCACTATGGGAGTGGGGCTAGGGACTCAGGCCTTCGCTTTTAGTCAGCTCGACGGCAGGTTGTTGACGGCAGGCTCGTCGATTCCAGGCGTAAGCCCCCACTCCCACAACCACATTTGACACTAGCGCTGCTGCAAAAATTCCCGTTGGCCCTGATATTTTGCTGCCAACATAGGCCAGCGGTAGATAGAGAACAAACATCCGAGTGATGGTCATAATAATCGATGGAATAGGCTTGCCCATCGCGTTAAAGGCTGAGCTTGAGACCTGGATAATCCCTGCTGCGCCATAGCTGATAGGCACCAGCCAGAGGTATTGAGCGGCCACAGCAATCACGTCCGGATCTTTGTTGAATAGTCCTGCTAGTGCTTGCGCCCCGAGTCCGAGTCCAACGGCCACGAGCACTCCCCAGCCGAGGCAGAATAAGAAGCTCTGACGCAGTGCCAGTCTCACGCGATCAATCTGCTGCGCGCCCCAGTTTTGACCAACAAACGGTCCCATACTGGCCGATAGGGCCATGACTGCAATGAGGGCAAAGGATTCCATGCGCGAAGCAACGCCAAAACCTGCGACTGCAGCCTGACCATGAACGGCTAACAGACTCGTAATCACACCAATCGAAATGGGCGTAATCATACTGGCCGCCGCTGCGGGTAAGCCTACGGTCAAGATATCTTTCCAGCAATAGAGAGTCTCTTCTAGACCTGGTAGCTTCATGGAGAGCATGTTTTCTTTGAAGCGCAGTACCAGGAGTGCCGCCACTAAGGTTGTGGCTCGGGAGATGACGGTTGCTATAGCCGCTCCCTGCAGTTCCAATCTTGGAAAGCCCAGCGCCCCCGTAATCAGCAACGGATCGAGAATAATATTCACGGCTGCGGCGAGCGTCATGATTAGGCTAGGCGTCAAGGTATTGCCTGAAGCTCTAATTGCACTATTGCCCACCATTGGCACCACTAAAAACACCATGCCGAAATACCAGATCTGCATGTAGTCCTGGATGAAGGGCATCACCTCTGGCCCTGCGCCCAGTAGCTGAAACAATGGCTCAATGGTCAGCAACCCCACGGTCACAAATAGCACCACTGCCGTTACGGCTAGCGTCAGACTGTTGGTAGTGAACCGCTGGACTCGGCTCATGTCGCCTTCGCCGATGGCTCGTGCGATCACGGAGGATGCGCCGACGCCTAAACCCATTGCTAGACTTCCGAGGGTCAGAACCACCGGGAAGGTGAAGCTCATGGCAGCAAGCTGTGCTGTGCCAAGTTGACCGACAAAATAGGTATCAACGAGGTTAAAGGCTATGAGAGCAAATACACCCCACACCATTGGCAACGTCAGTTTGATGAGCTGTGAGCCGACGGAGCCTTCGGTCAATTTACGTTGCATGGTGAGTGCCAGTATCTTTACCCGTCAGTCTAGGGTAGGAATCATACTGAAAGCTATCTTTCAGCAATTCATATCCGAAGTCCAACACATGGATATTTTTATTCACTCTAAATCAATTTCTTCAGCATCAGAATTACAAGATTTTCAAGCTATTCTTTGGCAAAGATTTCCACAGATCCGGTAAGTATCCCAAACAAGATTGTTTGTACAACAAACCTTTCACGAACTCTCGAAAGAGGTGTTGGATTTATCATTGCAGGAAGATTCATCAATAAGAGAACGACCCAAACACCTGCTATTGAAGGAAGCACCTTTTTGGTCGCTCGTTTCATACTGACAATATCCTTTCAGGTTAAGGTGTTGCTCCCAGAGGGGTGAGCTGTATTTATAGTGCCCAAGAAAGAAAATGTTCAGCACAAAACTTCATCGATAAGCGCAGTCATTTGAAGTGGCAGTTGCCCGTAGCATTGCACTTGTTGTTTGTGCTGCGTGCGCTAAAAACAACGACATGCTCAATTTGTGGGAGGTTTTGGGCAGAAAACTCAAGACATGAGGTAGATGGAACTGCTGTGATTGCGGACCTTAGTGCAACGACTTGCGAGTTGCTCTCCAAGATTTGCCAAGCTTAGTTTGCAGCACTCTAACCAATCTGAGCCAGCAGCACCTCATTGATTACCGTTTGATAGCCAATTCCCCGCCGTTGAGCCTCAGCCTTAGCCCAAGTTAGAACCTTCGGGTGTAGCCGAATCGAAATCGGCTCATACTTCTCATCTTGCTCTTTTGCGGGACGCCCTCGCTTTCTGGGCTGGAGACCAAATTGCTTAGAAAGCGCCTCTTTAAATTGCTGATGCTCTTCAGGTGTGACTCGTCTAGCTCGTTCAAAGGGAAACTCAGAGTCCTGATTCATAGTTTTGGCGTTCTTGTTTTGTTGCAGGTCTAGCACTAATAATTCTGATTTGCTCACCACGCATCGTAAATACCACCACAACAGGCAAACCACCGTCAGTTTCACCGATGGCCCATTCTCGATCTTCTGGACCAGAATGTTCAAGGTCTACAGTGAAAACCAGGTAGGGATCAGCAAAGACCGTTACAGCTTCGTTAAAGGAAATACCATGCTTACGAATATTGGATTCAGCTTTGCGCTCATCCCAATCAAAATACATTTTTAGTATATACAAAAATAGTCTCAGTCATTAGCCTACAGGAAATTAGGCTTAGGGGTTTGATCATCACAATCCCCTCTCAATGGTTTGATCTCACACATTCCATTTCACAAGCCACAATCTGGCTAGATTTGCTACCTTAGAACTTGTGAACACCGACGATGCAAAGTTTGCGGGAGGCTACGAACCATGTTTATACGCCCTACCTTTGGCCTAACGGCACAACCCCAAACAACTCCTGCCGCCAGGAAAAACACTGCATCCTTAGGTGGACTTCATGGCTTCCTACAAAGATATTCTCAGGTACTATCGCGGCTACTGGCCGATCGCAACCCTCAGCATTGCGGCTGCTAGCCTATTTGAGATCCTTGACTTACTCGTTCCCTACGCCATTGGTCAAATTCTCAATGTTCTCTCTCGTCAACCCCTCGATGGCCCCGTTCAGCGAATCGTTGTAAGCATTGGGGAACTTTTCAACATTCCCGTTGGCCAATCCCTCGCTCTCTGGGTTCTCCTAGGGGCAATTTTTGCGGTCTCGGTCTTGCGCGCGCCCATTCAACCCTGGATTGGAAGCTGGTTCCACTGGGCGATTCCGCTGAGGGCGCGGCGTGACTATGCTGAGCGGGTACTCTCCAAAATCCTGACTTTTCCACTGGCGTTCTATGACGAAAATAACCCAGGACGAATCGCGGGTCGTGTCTCGCGGGGGCTAGAGAACCATACCTGGACCTATCCTGAAGTTGCCGGACAGTTTGTACCCAAGTTGGCGAGAGTCCTGGGAATCTTTGGCGTCATTTTGCTGATCGAATGGCGAATTGCGATCGCATTCCTCCTTTCCTTCATCGTCATTCTCGGTTTCAGTCTGCGAAATCTGCAGTCACTCATTCGCCGGGAAGAAATCATCGATCGCTACATCGAGAACACCGAGAGCCGCACTTCCGAGATTATTACCAACATCAAAACGGTAAAGGCATTTGCCACTGAGGCTAGTGAGCTAGAGCGGCAGCGGCAGCGGTTCAAGCGCGAGCAGGATGTGATCCTTCATCGCATCCATCGAGGGTACGTGAACTTAGCAACTTGGCAACGAACCGTTGTGCAAACCTCTGTATTCTGTGTTCTCGCAATGACGCTAATCGCAGCAGTTCAGGGGCGGATTTCAATTGGTCATTTCATTACGACGCTGACGGTTTCCAGCATGGCCTACGCTGAGATTGAGCCGCTGAGCATGGTGGCCGAGTTTGTGGCACGGCGCTATGCAGCAATGGTAAGGTTCCATGAACTTATACAAGAACCGTCGGATATATACAACGTTGATTTATCCATCATTGGCGAGACCCCTCCCTATCAGTTCACCGGAAAGGTAGATTTCCGCAACATCAGCTTTGGCTACGATACCGATAAGCCCGTCTTAAAAGACGTTAGTTTCCTGGTGGAACCCTATCAGACCGTTGCCCTCGTTGGACGTTCGGGTTCCGGGAAGTCAACTCTAGTGAAGCTGTTGTTTCGCTACTTTGACCCGACAGCAGGCCAGATTTTGATGGATGACCAGGATATTCGCTCCTTGGATATGACTCAGTATCGGAAGCGACTTGCGATCGTCCATCAAGAGGTGGATGTCTTTAACGGCACACTGTTGGATAACCTCACCTACGGTAATTCTCAGGCCAGTTTTGAGCAGGTGCAAGACGCCTGTCGGATTGCGCGGGTGGATGAATTTATCCCATCGCTGGCAAATGGATACTCTACGGTCGTGGGGGAACGGGGCGTCCGTCTATCGGGCGGTCAGCGACAGCGACTTGGAATCGCGCGAGCGCTGCTGGTGGAACCGGATGTACTGGTGTTTGATGAAGCGACTTCCAGTTTGGATTATGAGTCTGAGCGAGAGATTCAGATGGCGATGCGGTCTTTGTTTGGAACGCGATCGCTATTGGTGATTGCCCACCGCTTGAGTACCGTACGGGATGCGGACAAAATTGTCGTACTTGATCAGGGCATGGTTGCAGAAGTTGGTCGTCATGAGGAGTTACTTCAGAATCGAGGACTCTACTGGCAGCTCAATCAACTGCACGAAGCAGGAGAGATCTTAGACTAAACAGACAGTCCTTTGTACTTGCCTATCCCTAGTTGTCAACAGCATTCAGATTTACCTCACTGTCGGGCATTCTAAGATCATTAGCCCCTAGTATTGAATCTTCAGAACGTATGGCACTCGCTATGGCTTTGAAAAACTGGTGAGTCTGAAATAGAGCGGATCAGAGGAGGATGCTTGGACAATGGCCGCAATTGCATCTCATATTTGTGACGCTCAGGGAGCCTACAAAGGACCAGCAGGGGCTACATTGATATTCATGACTTACGGGAATGTTGTTATGCACAAATCAGCCACTAAGGACTGACCTTGGTTTTTTGCGCGACCAAGTAGTAGAGCTCGGGCTGCGTTCGTCTCAACGGCGACGCCCAGGCTTGCTGACAACAATTGTCTTTGCGATGCGATCGCCCAGTCGCTGCTGCTTGGGTGAAGATTGGATCAAAATCAGGCCCGTTAAATAAGGTAAAAAGAAAGGAATCGCATCGATGGGGCGCAGGAGGTTGCGAACAATGGCTGCAGGCAAGTCGATGGGAAATCCATTCGTCTTGACTATTTTCTGCCCCATAATCATTTTGCCGATGGTGGCTCCTAGAATTCCTTCAAAGCCGATGGGGTAAAAGAAGAACAGCGCTACAGCGATGAAAGTGGGAGGTGAGACCTGCATTCCAGCAGATGTCGCGAGTCCTGACAGCAAGGTGATGATCACGCTCATCAGTAGTATGATCACCAGATCGATTAGACCTGCAATGATGCGAGGACCCATGCCGATATATTCCATTGCGTTCTCCCCCAAGCTGCAGAAATCATTAGAATTATGGCGTTCAGGCGACTCTAATCCTCTTGAGGAGTAAAAAATCCCTATAGCGCGTGAATTCCCTGCTCTCTATAATAGTCCCTGGTTCCACCCTTCGCGTTTTATAGGCTCCTCTATGGCAATGAAATTCGATGCAGAGGCTGCTCAGCAGCGAATTGACCAATTTTGGCAGCTCTCCGCCAGCTTTGGGATGGAACGCAATGCCTATCACAACTATCTCAATGAGATTGTCAGCGATCGCTATGCCCTGATCAAAGGGCTACAGCTGCTGCGCGATGAACTACAGTTAGCGGCCCCGAGGGATGCCGAGGGCGATGCCGACATGCAAGCCTGTGGGGCGGATCTGAGCTTGCCCAGCGTGGTGACAACCTTGGCATATACAAACTGTGGCGATCGCATCCATCAGGGTGAAGCTACTAAGCGCTATCGAGATGTGGTGGCCTCTCGATTTGCCACCCTTTCAGAAATTGGCGAACTGAAGCTGGAGGCGTTTTTCCCGGCGGGGGGTGGCACAGACAATGGTGCCACGCTGGCCCACGTCACGGTGGCGCACCAGCTTGATCAGCAGCTCCGCCAGCAGTTATATACAGGGAACCCTCAGTCAATGGTGTTGGTGGCTATTGATCTGAAAACCCATGTGGGTCGTCTGCGAGAGGGACCAGAGGGGAATAAAAAACGGACCTATGGCAAAACGCGGGAGTCGCCTTGGCGAGAGCCTCGGGCAGCCTGTGGTGCTATCTCAGACACCCTTAATAACTATCAGCCCCACAATATAATCCATCGACGGATTCGAGATGATTTGGGCGAACAGAATTTTCAGTACTTAGCCCATCAGCAGATTCTGACCGATGACGGCATTGATATCACGATGGCGGTGGCAGCCGCCATCGTGGCGATTCGGGGCATTCGCAACACGGCAATGGCGCTCACTCAGGAGCTGGACGAGCGGGGACTCGCTCATTTGACGGCCAGTACGACGGTCAACCGGCCTTCGCGGGATGATTTAGTAATTTATTTAGCTCGGGCGACGGTATTTGGAGGGCAGGTGCGGATTCAGTGCTTGGGTACCCATGCGGAGAAGTACAGCGGCAAGCTGGTTGAGTATGCCGGTGAGCGACGGCTGCAGTTACGGTATGACGACTTGGACTGTGCCCATTTACCTGTGGAAACTATCTCATATCCAGTTCAGGCGTCGGGGCTGTGATAGAAGACTTGCCAACAAGGGTCTACGCCCCTTGATCTTGAGGGCCTCAATCGTCTCTGCCTTTAGACAGAGGTCAAAAGAGTGCCAACCCGATAAGGTACAACAAGACGGATGCATCGCCCCGTCTTGAAGAATAAGAGGACTATCAAAAAGATGAGTGACGTCAGCAGAGCACAGGCCGCCGACTTGAATGGAGCCAAAGCGGGCGAGGTCGAACCAACCCCTGAACACAGCATTGATAATATTGCAGCGAAGGCGGGCGTTGAGATGCCGGCAGGTGAGGTGCTGCACACCCAAGAGAAGCTAGAGCAGCGAGACCAAGAACGCTGGCAGCTTGATCCAGAATCTGCTCAAGATTCGCAACAACGCTCGTAACGCAGCCGCTTGTTACGCCGATATGGCGGTACTCGGCTGAGTTAGGACAGCCCTTCCTTAGCACAGATGGGTTTAATGTTTTTATCTCCTAATCAATACGTGTACCGCCATAAGGTCTGACTGAGGGCAGGCAATTGTGGTTTATGAGGATATCAGCATTTTTGATGTTTTCTCATAGAGTTAAGAGACGGTAGACATCTATTCTGCGTTGCTAAATGATATGCGCCGAGGATCACCAGATAGGCTTGCACCTCATTGGGATGGAGTATGGCACTGAAGCGACATAACGGCCTTGACTCATTGCTGACCCACGTTTGGGATCAGATTTGTCATGGTGCCAATCATCCAGGCCATCCCTACCACAGTCCCACATTTGGCAGCATAGGGGCTGGGGGTCCCAATCTGCGAACCGTTGTTTTACGAGCGGTTGATGTCTCAGCGCGCGCACTGTTGTTCCACTCTGATCGCCGAGCGCCCAAAATACAAGAGGTTGATCAAGACGCTCGGGTGACCTGGCATTTCTGGCATCCTGAGCAGCGAGAGCAGCTGCGGTTGCGAGGTACTGCGACACTACACTTTGAAGATGCGATCGCAAATCAGCTTTGGCAGAGCAGCTCTCCCCAGAGCCTCAAGCTTTACACTAAGTCTCAGGCTCCTGGTACGCAGGTCACAGCTCCCCAGTCTGGCTTACCCCAACACATTGAAGCAGATACCTTCTCTCCAGAGGACCTCAGCGTCGGCCGTCAGTATTTTGCCGCCATTCGGACAATTATCCATGCCGTCGACGTCCTTCATCTACGGGAGGAAGGCAACTATAGGGCCTTCTTTGAATGGGAAAACGAAAACGTGACGAGTTCGTGGATTCTTCCTTAACCCTTGGGAAAATTCATCATGTTCCGGGGGAGTTGTTGTATACCATATACATTCCAAAGAGATATAGAACAATCAGCGTCACCCCGTCCCAGGTAACGTACCGCTGCGATTCTTTGACAGCAGCGCGATAGACGAGGCCTACGATCGCAACCGAAGTCATAATCATAGCCACCAACGCCGTATTGAGGTGAATCGGACTGATGGTAGCCAATAAATCTCCTTTCCAGTAGGCCAGATCGAACAGACCTAAAATACCGAGGTTAAAAACGTTGGACCCGAAAACGTTGGAAACCGCCAAATCAACTGCATTCAGGCGGATGGCAGAAATAGAGGTGACCACCTCCGGCAAAGAAGTCGTTGCCGCCAACAGTAACGCCCCAACAAAGCTCTCTCCGAGGCCCGTGACCTCAGCGATGCGATCGCAAATCCCCGCTAGCCAAATCCCCGTTAGTACAATCCCGATTGACATCACCACGAAGCGAACGTAGGCCTGGCGAAGGCGAATATGCTGATATTGAAAAATTTCAGCTTCCTGCTCTAGAACCTCAGTGCGACGCTCAACTTCGCACTGAGCAATCATGCGGCCACTCAAGAAATAAACCACCAACAGCACCAGGCTAAAAACGCTGACCCACCCCACCCTGAGCGGCTCAGCCATCCCCCCCGTCACCATACCCACCGCCGCAATGCCCAACAGAACACAGCCCAAGCCCGCTGCCAGACCGTGGCTCATCTGTGCCCGCTGAAACAGCGGATCAGGACCGCAGACAAAATCTAAAATAGCGAGGATGACCAAATTGAAGAGGCAGCTCCCTAGAATTGCCCCCGCCGCTAAATCTGGCGCATCTAAAATGGTAACGGCACTGATACCCGTCGCCAGCTCAGGCAGCGAAGTCACGCCTGCCAGCAAAATTGCACCGACCCAGGTGCGACCTAGCCCCGACTTCTCCGCAATCACATCGGCGCTTTTAGCAAGGCCAGCTCCCAGAAAGATGACCAAAATGATGGCAACCGCAAGCTGCAGCCAGAGTAGGATAGTGGCCATAGATTTTAAATCCCCGTATCCCTTCGGTCATGTATCGGCGCTCGAGATGCGATCGCAAACAACCCAATCTTGCGCAAACATCTGTCGTTTTTTTGCGATGCCCCTATCGCCATGTTAGTCATATTTATCCTCGGCAGAGCCGCTACGGCGACGCGGGCTTCGAAATCAACGCTAAATCAATCCGGTTCTCTTGGGGCTGCTGCAGCACCGCCTCAATTCCTGGCCCAAAAAATGTGGTGATTTTTTCCTGTTTCGCTTGCCAAGCCTCCAGCGCCACATCTTCCGACGCAAACTCAAGCACAAGCGTATAGGCATCGTCCGTGGTTTTCTCCTGCAGCCCCACCAGTGACGGACACTCTTCATTAGACGGCCTGAGACCAATGCGACCCAATTGCTCATCCAAATGACCATCAATACCGTAGCGATAGCGCGTCACATCCTGGCGCACCTGGTTCTGAATGTCAGTGGCCTGCTGTTCTCGCAGCGCTAGCACCGTCTCAGAGGTTGGCTGCGTGAAGGGAACGGGCTTTAGTTCAGTAATCTTGAGCGCGAGTCCCCCTAGAAATAGCGGGAAGCCGTAGAAAAAACCGGCTAGGTTGAGGGTGGGATTGCGAACGATAAAGCCGCCTAGCCCCAGAACCGCGAGGATGCCCCCCACAATCAGCCCGAGTGTAGCTAGAGAAATCTTACGAAACATAGGTTGAAAAAAGTGCAGTGAATCTGAGTCGCAGGCCGAATGCAGCCTGATTTTAGCTCAGGAGCCAATCCTACCAAAAGCCCACGGCGTCGGAAATAGGCATTTGACGCAAAGCCCTGCCTCTCCCTTTGATCTCAGCGATCATAGCGTAACTGATCTACAATGCTTGGGGTGTTTATGGGCGGAAAAATGGGTGCGATCGCGGTAGCAATTTTGGCGGCGGGTAAAGGCACTCGCATGAAATCTAGCCTACCGAAAGTTCTACATCAGCTAGGCGGACGCTCCCTCGTCGAACGCGTGTTAATGAGTGCGACAGATCTCAATCCGTCTCGCTCGTTAGTGATTGTGGGCTACGAAGCGGATCAGGTCCGCTCCGATCTGCAAACGCTGCCGAATTTAGAGTTCGTCGAACAAACGCAGCAGCTTGGCACGGGGCACGCGGTGCAGCAGGTCCTCCCCCATCTTGAGGGGTTCGACGGTGATCTACTCGTCCTCAATGGTGACGTGCCGCTGCTGCGTCCCCAAACGCTGCAGAATCTGCTTCAAACTCATCAGAAGCACGGCAATGCCGCGACAATCCTCACGGCTCAGCTCGACAATCCCACCGGCTACGGTCGAGTCTTTTGCGACCAGAACTACCGCCTCCAGGAAATCATCGAACATCGCGACTGCACCCCTGAGCAACGCCAAAATCAGCGGATCAATGCCGGAATTTACTGCTTCCGCTGGTCTGCCTTAGCAGAGGTACTGCCCAAGCTCACCGCCAACAATGATCAGAAAGAATATTACATCACCGATGCCGTTAACTATCTCGATCCAGTGATGGTGGTAGATGCCGAAGACGAGCAAGAAATTTTAGGCATCAACGATCGCAAACAGCTCGCCACCGCCGCTAAAATCTTACAAAATCGCGTCAAAGATCACTGGATGGCCGCAGGCGTCAATTTAATCAACCCCGACAGCATCACCATTGATGAAACGGTGACGCTCAAAGCAGACGTGGTGATCGAACCCCAAACCCATCTACGGGGCCAAACCGTGATTGAAGCAGGCTGTCGCCTCGGTCCCGGCAGCTTAATTGAAGATAGTCACATCGGGGCCAACGCCACCGTTCTCTACTCGGTGGTCTCTGAGAGTCAGGTGGGGGAGCAAACCCGCATTGGCCCCTACGCTCATCTCCGCAATCAGGCCCAAGTGGGCGACCGCTGCCGGGTGGGCAACTTTGTTGAACTAAAGCAAAGTCACATTGGCCAACAGACGAACATTGCTCATTTGTCCTATCTGGGGAATGCGACCCTCGGTGAACAGGTCAATATCGGGGCAGGGACAATTACAGCCAACTATGATGGTAAAGAGAAGCACAAAACTTACATTGGCGATCGCACCAAGACTGGTTCAAATACCGTGCTGGTGGCTCCCCTCACGCTTGGGCCTGACGTGAACATTGCCGCAGGCTCCACGGTGACAGAGGATGTTGATGGGGACGCCCTTGTGATTGCCCGCGCTCGGCAAGTTGTGAAACCGGGTTGGCGGCCTAAGGCTGAGAGCTAACGTGAGCGCATGATGCTTGCCGAGCGCGTGGAGACCTCAGCAGCAGCTTCGAATAGCGAAGTTGATTAAAGATAGATATGGCGAGACTCAGTGAACGACCTGCGCGGCGGCGAATTGAAAAGGCTGTGAGAACGAACCAGCCTCCAATGACCTTCCGGCGACGGTGGCGCTATTACTATTTTCGTCTCGTCCGCCTGCGAGGCACCCCAGAAGCCATTGCGCGGGGTCTAGCCGTGGGAGCCTTTGCGGGTATGTTCCCGGTCATGGGCTTCCAGATTATTTTTGGTGTTTTACTCGCGATTTTGGTGCGGGGCAATAAAATTGTGGCCGCCGCCGCCACCTGGATCAGCAATCCTTTGACTTATTTTCCGCTGTTCGCATTCAACTTTCAGATCGGGCAATGGCTCCTGAGGACCGATCATCTCAGCTTTGCTCAACTTGAAAATATTCGCGACCTTCGTCAGCTCCTACACTTGAGCGGTGGCTTCTTGGCCACTCTCTTTGGCGGCTGTCTACTGATGGGAACGCTAGCTGCCGTCCTCAGCTACGTGGGTGGACGCTGGATCATTGCTCGACTCCGAAGACGGCACAAAAAACGGAGGCGTCAGCGTCGACTTAAGAGATCGGAAAAAGCAGGGGGCTGAGCGAGAACTCCCGCCGCTGTCTCAGCGGCAAGGGGCTTCGAGAACAGGTATCCCTGAGCATATTCGCAACCTAGCTGCTGGAGCTGAAGGGCCTGGGCCTGGGTTTCAACACCTTCTGCAACAACTTGCATCCCGAGACTGTGGGCCATCGCCAGGGTGGCTTCAACAATCCGTAGGCCGTTGTCTTGATCTTCAATGCGGTTGATAAAGGAGCGATCCACCTTCAAGATATCCACCGGAAAGCGATGTAGATAACTAAGGGAAGAGTAGCCAGTACCAAAGTCATCAATGGCGAGTTGAATATTGCGATCTCGCAGAGCCGTCAGCACCTGACTGGCTGCCTCGGGATTATCCATTAAGGCACTTTCCGTAATTTCCAGGGTCAGTAAATGACCCTGCAGCTCCATTTGCTCCAGGAACTGGTCAATTCGATCAATGAGGTCGGGCTGAGAAAATTGCTTGACCGATAAGTTGACGCTCATTTTCAGCGTCGGGACCGTTTCACCACCCAGCATTTGCTGCCAAGTGACGAGCTGCTGACATGACTCCTTCAGTACCCAAAGCCCAATGGGCACAATGAGACTCGTTTCTTCAGCAATGGGGATAAACTGCCCGGGAGAAACCAGCCCGCGCTGAGGGTGATGCCAGCGGACTAAGGCTTCAAACCCAGTGATCTCAAGGGTCGTCAGGGAAATAATGGGCTGATAGTTCACCAAGAATTCTTGACGCTCAATAGCCCGCCGCAGATCAGTCTCAAGACGAAGTTGAGTCTGAGCGTGCTGGTGCATCGCGGTATCAAAGACCTGGTAGCAGGCTTTACCCAAAGTCTTGGCACGGTACATGGCAATGTCGGCATCTCGCAGCAGCGCCTCAGGCAAATCATAGGCGCGAGATCCCATTGCAATGCCCACGCTGGCGCTAATAAAGATTTCTTGTTGCCCCAGCTGAAACGATTGTGTCAGCTCCTCCAATAGCTGCTGTCCCACATCCGTTGCCGCCTCTAGGCCGGGGATTTCGTCCAATAGTAGGGTAAATTCATCTCCGCCAAATCTTGCCAGCGTGACGTTCTCAGGGATCACGTTGGCAAGACGTTTAGCGACCTGGATCAGCAGCTGATCGCCGATCAAATGCCCTAAAGAATCGTTAATAACTTTGAAGCGATCGCAGTCTAAAAACAACACCGCAAAGGCATAGTTTTCTTCCTGCTGGGCCCGCTTGATGGACTGCTGCAGCACTTTCATAAACCAGGCCCGATTGGGTAGGTCGGTCAAATGATCGTGCCAGGCCATATGCGCCAATCGCTCCTGCGCCTGCCGTCTTTCCATGACCTCCTGCTCAAGATCATGTTTGGTGGCCTGCAGCTCTGCTGTCCGCTCAGTCACCCGCTGCTCGAGCTTGGAATTAAGCTGTTCTACCTCAGCCTTGGCTCGCTGGAGCTGGAGATGATTCTCAATGCGGGCGAGGACCTCCATCACTTCAAAAGGCTTGGTCACATAGTCAACGCCACCGGCCGAGAAAGCTTTGACCTTGTCGAGTCCCTCATCAAGGGCACTGAGAAAAATGATGGGAATCTCTCGCGTTTGTGAATCCTGCTTGAGTTCTTGACAGACTTCGTAGCCATTCATGTCTGGCATATTGATATCCAGCAGGATTAAGTCTGGCAGTATGGCTCGAATGCCCATAAGTGCAGTGGAACCATTGATCGCCCGCCGCACATCGTACCCTGCTTGGGTCAGCATCGAATGCAGGAGACGGAGATTGTCGGGCCGATCGTCAACGATTAAAATTCGTCCCTGCTGTGTGGAGCCTGTCGAGTCTGTAGAGAGCGACTCGGGGGTTGGCGACTGTAGCGAAGGCCGCTCTGAATCCACTGGCCCAATATTCAGGACGGAGAATGGCAGCTGATCTGCATTGGTAGACTCTGCACTGAGAGCACAAGCCTTAGATTCTTGAACGCTATTCATTACTTCCATGCTATCAGAGATCTCTGTACTGGCCTTAGAGTGCCCACATGAGGGAGAACTTCATCATGATGGGGAATTGTTAACGGATATGCAAGGGGCAAGTCATGAGGTGCTTCGTGATGACTGGATTTAAAGGCTCTCTGTTAACTGAACCAACTTATCAAATTGAAAGGCTTGAACCAGCTTATCAATGGCAGCTTTGAGTTCTGCATCTTCGACTAGAGCAATGAGCTGCAACATCTGTGTTTCGTCAAGACGGATGGCGGCATCATGCAGCTGATGAATCAGCTCGGTGGGCAAGGTGGATAGCGCAGCGGTTGTCAAACTGGGAGAGGCAGAGGTTGAAGAAGGGGCGGCCTCTTGGGGCGATTGCTGATAGCGGTAGCGGACTCCCAAATGCTGGGCGATGCTCTCAAAAAGCTCGTGGGCCTGGAATGGCTTGCGGATAAAGTCATTACAGCCGATGGCAAGGGCATGAGCGCAGGTTTCTTGAAAGGCATTCGCGGTGAGTGCAATGATCACGGCTTCTGTTTCACGATTTTGTGAAGCTCTGATGTGTTTAACCGCTTCATATCCATCAACCACTGGCATCTGCAAATCCATCAAGATTAGGTGCGGGTGCCAAGACTGCCACTGCTCAATGGCGACTTGACCATTCTCGGCCTCTTGAATTTCAAAACCTAAGCTCTCTAGAAGCTGCACGATTAAGTGCCGGCTTTCCCAAGTGTCATCTACGACTAAAACTCGGTATTGAGGCTGACCTGGGGTGAGCCCCATGATACGGCCGAGCGAAGCCGTCTGCGCTTCGACATGATCGCGGGTGTGAACTGGAATGGTAAACCGGACGGTTGTTCCCTGACCCAGCTGGCTTTTAATGCTAAGGTCACCGCCCATCAGTTTGATAAATTTGTGGCTAATGGGTAGCCCAAGGCCTGTCCCTTCGTTAGAGTTGCGGCCACTTTCGGTTTGAGTAAAAGGCTCAAAGATAGTCGCGAGTTCATGCTCAGCAATCCCGTGACCGCTGTCTTCCACTTCGAAGCTGAGGCAATAATTGTAGTCAGAGGATGTCTGCTGCAGCGGGGCAGATGCGATCTGCAGGGTCACACGCCCTTGATCCGTAAATTTGATGCTGTTGCTGAGCAGGTTAATCAAAATCTGCCGCAGTTTACCTTCATCTGCTGAGATATATTGTGGCAGCTCAGGCGAGCGCTCTAGAACGAGCAGCAGATCTTTGTCGAGTGCCTTAATCTGCAGCATGGCGTCGAGGGCGTCGAGCAGCCCGTGCAGATCAAAGTCGGTGAGATGAAGAAGGGTACGTCCTGCTTCAATCTTTGACATCTCTAAGATGTCGTTGATTAGACCTAATAGGTGTTCGCCGCTGCGATTGATGATTGTGAGGCTATCCTGCTGGTCTGTGGTTGTCGTCTCATTGCGCTGCATCAGCTGGCTAAAGCCGAGAATGGCATTGAGTGGGGTGCGCAGCTCGTGGCTCATGTTAGCCAGGAATTCGCTTTTGGCTTGGTTCGCGGCCTCTGCATACTGCTTGGCCTCTTCTAGCTGCCGTCGCTGCTGCGTTTCTTGCTCTAGGAGTCTAGCTTGGGCGATCGCAATGCCTAGCTGAGCGGCCACGGCTTCTAAGAGGTCGATTTCGTCTGGGTGCCAATCACGGATGCGATCGCACTGGAACAGCAAGATTGCCCCGTTGATCTCACTTTTATACGATGTACGAATTCCAGCAACTGACTGTACATCGATAGTGGCTAAAAAGTCTGTAAGCTGGGCTAGTCGAGCGTCTCTCTGTACATTTTGTGAGACAACGGCCTGATCGCGAACAACAAGCTGGTCAATGAAGGTGTGACCCGATTGAGGGAATTCAACGTCTAAAACTGATGACCAATTTCCATCTAGATATTCTGTAATCAAGGGCTGATGGGTGTCGGCAGCGTCAATATGCGTGAAAATCAAACAGCGGCTAACCTGAAAGACTTGCCCTAGCTGCGTCGCTGCCGTTTGCAGCGTCTCTTGAGGATCTAAACTTTGATTGGTTGCCTGGGTGATTTGCCCCAGCAAGCTCACCCGCTGTAGCTGCTGCTTGAGTGCTTGCTGAGTCCAGTAGCGATCTAGACTGAGGGCAATACTGTTCGTCAGAGAAAACAGGGCGTGAAAGAGAACCGGCGCGAGCGGCTGTTTGGCGTAGAGGGTCACCATCCCCAGCAGGCGCTCTTCGTAGATGAGGGGATACCCCGCAAAAGCGACAAGCCCTGCTTCCTGCAGCCACTCCTCTGAAATGGTGGGATCTTGCGGGGCTGAATTCGTCAGATAAGCCTGTTGCTGTTGGGCCAGACGGCCCAGTACGGAAGTCTCTAGAGACGCCTTGTCCTGATCGTTGATCCGCTCAGGTGACAGCCCCGCACTGGCCTGGAGTTCTAACCTATTCTCGGCGGTGTTTAGGGTCCAAAGCTGAGCCAGCGTGACGGGTAAATGCTCAATCATGGCATCGGTGCAAATTTGCAGCATTGTTGAGAGCTGCGTCCCCTGAGCGAGGGCGGCACTAATTTCTGCCGATAGCTCGGCTAGATCAACCCGGTTTTCTAAGGCGGCTTGCGATCTCATCCGTTCCAGCTCAGATCCGGCCCGCGCCGCAAAGATCTTCAAGATCAGGTCTTGGGTTTCAAAATCTTCTGTACCCGTCAGTGGTTGAGTATCCATCGCCACCAAAAGCCCGAGCACATTCCCCAACGGATCAACAATCTTCTCTCCCAGATAGGACTCCACCTGCAGCGTAGCTAGCGCAGCATCCTGCGGATAGCGATCTTGAATAGAGTGAAGACAGCGGAACATAGACCCCTGCAAGACATCAAAACTGGGCGTCCCCGCGAGACTGTACTCCAAATTTTCAGAGAAATCACCCTCTTTCCAGAAGGCCAGCGTCCGGGCTTTGGTCTGCTCAGCATCTATAAACTCTGCCAAAAAAATGTAGCGGACGGTCAATAGCTTTGCCAAAGACCAGACACAGGCGCGGAAAAACTCATCTCCTACTTGGGCTGCTGTCCCGGCGACGATCAGCTTCAGAGCCTGTTCCCGCTGTTTGCGCTCGGTGATATCTCGAAAAGACCAAATGCGACCGTAATAACCGGCCTCAGAACAAACAGGCGAAGAAATACGCTCCAGGATACGACCATCCCGAAAGATGATCTCGTCCTGACTCGTCATTTCTGGATGGGCCAATAGCTGATCGATTTTGGTAGTAAACTCCTGCGGCTGCTCTAGCTGCGTCAGCACATACTGAACCAGCTGGACATTATCCCGCGATGCTAAGATCTCCTCTGGAACCCGCCAAAGCTGGCTGAACTGTTCGTTGTAATAGGTCACCTGTTGGTGTTCATCAACAACCAGCACACCATCTAAGGTTGCCCCTCGCTGGGCCTCCAGAATGGCGTTGTTACGATTGAGGGTGGCCTCGACCTGCTTCCGAGCCGTGATATCTTTCATAACCGATAAAATCACCGGCTCTTGTCCTAAAGATATCTGCTCCTTAGAAAGCAATATGGTGCGAGTCTCTCCGCTCAAGTGGCAAATCTGAAGTTCGTAATTATGCAAGTCCTGATTTTTTTGGATCAGGTTCTGCAGTGGAGTTGAGGCGTCAGCATCTTCCCAGACCTGCCAGTCTAGGGCCGTCTGAGCCTCTAAATCAGCCAGAGTGAAATCAAAGAACATTAAAAAGCTATAGTTCGCTTCAATGTACTGTCCTGTCACCGAGGTAATCACCATCGGATCTGGATTTCCGTAGAATGCTTTAGAAAATTTTTCCTCAGACTCTCTGAGCGCAGCAGTGGCTAGCTGGCGTTCGTGGGCTTCAATTTGCAGCTCCTGGGTGCGGGCTTCCACCTGATCGCTTAAGGTTTCATAGAACAAAGCATTCTGCAGAGAAATCGCGGCTTGAGCCGTTAGAATTTGCAGAATCTGCAGGCGGTCGTGGCCGAAAGCGCCCGCAAGCTGATTGTTCTCAAGATAAAGCAGGCCCAGAGGCCGCCCTCTGTGCTGAATGGGCATGCACAGCACAGACCGAGATTGAGAGTCCCTGATGTGAGCATCGCCCACAAAGCGTGGGTCGGTGCGGGCGTCGTCGAGGACCACGGCCTCTTGCTTGTGATGAACGTATTGGACCACTGCGGTTGCATAGGGTTTCGGTTCAGTACTTTCTTGGCAAGAAAGTACCTGCTGACCGACACAGTAAGTTTTGCACTGCAGACGATCATCCTCCTGCAGGAACAGGGCACCGGTCTCTGCACCGGCGTTTTTCTGAATCACCTGCATGATTTTCAGGAGCAGCTTATCGAGCTGAATGTCTTCAGCAAGCACCTGAGAGGCTTTCGTGATTGTGCTCCAGTCCAGGGAATCTAGGCTGGCTTGGTGGAGGCTGCTGTGGGTTGTCACCATCCCCTGTAGTGTAGTCATCGTAGAGGGCGGAGACATTCTTGCCGTTGGGCCAGCAGGCAACCACTGCGGATAGCGTTTTTCTAAGTCGGCAGCTTTTGTCTGAGCGCCCCAGCGAAGATAGCCATAATAGGCTTCTGTCAGATAGGTTTGAGCGATCCTTTCTCGTCCCCAATCTTGATAAAAAAGCCCCGCTCGTTCATTCGCCAGAGCAACCTCCTGTAAATATCCATGCTCCTTTGCGCCCTGAATCGCAAGGTCATAGGTTTCCATTGCGTCACGTTGGCGGCCCAGAACCCAGTGCTGTTCTGCGGCGACTAAATGCACTTTGTGTGCAAAGTTCATGGGGGCAGCGTCAGCCCACTGCTGCAGTTGACGCTGATAATCTCTAACCTGCTTTAGGTACCGCGCCTGCTCTGCAGCCGTTGCCTCTGGATACAGCGCCAGTAGCGTCAAAGCATGATAGAAGCAAAAGACACCATAGGCGAGCTGACAGACAACAACCTCTAGTTCAGCAAGACCAAGCTTTGCCTGCTCTAAGGCGAAGGAGTAATCCTGCAGGAGGTAACCGAGAAAAAGCTGATTAAGATGCAGGGTATGGATCGTGGTTCGGGTGCCGGATTGTTTGTGCTCAGCCAACATCTGTCGCTGATCATAGAGTTGGCCTTCAAGCCGTGCCGGGTATTCAGTCAGCTCCGTTAAATTTAAAATGACTTGGCCATAGATAGCGGCTTGATCAAGCTGACACTCTTGTTTCAGGCTACCGATCGCTTGGTGGTGGCGAGTGATCTCTTGATGGAGGGTGCCTAGGTCGCGCCCCATCCACAACGAATGCTTTGAATGGAAGAGCAAGGAGTAGGCCGCATGCTCTAGATCGCCGATTTCTAGGGCAACTGTGTAGTTTGTGAGCAGTGGTTTCAGCGTTTCTTCAAGATGAACTTTCCAAATCTTTGTCATGCTGTTGACAATGAAATGGAGGGCCGCTTTGCCCCCAGAGTTCGGAAATTTTTCGAGAAGCGCTAGACCCAAATTTCCGAGACGGTAGGTCGCATCTAGGTCGCCAAAGACTTTCCACAGCGTTACTCCATAGATGCCATAGGCAAGGGGTGCTGCATCACAGTTCCCTTTGCAATGCAGCACCCGCACACGCTTGAGAACAAGCAGGGCAAAGAGTAATGGATCAACAATGAAAGAGACCGGAAGTAATTTCTCTGTAATCTGCATGGCGGCCAGGGTGTTCGGGTCTGTCATGACCGGTAAATCAGCAAGACTTTCGATGGACTGTCCCGCCAGCCGTAGCTTCGTCTTCGCCATGGAGGCCATCGCCTTCAACTGGCTTGGGTAGGCCGGGAGATGAAGACCCAAAGCACCAAGGATTTTAAGACCGGTTGAGATCGCATCTCTTCCCCGATTCTGGGCCTTATAGGCTTCGATCCGAATTTCGCAAGCTTTAATCTGATAGAGCGGCTCATTTGTGTGATCAAGAATCGTCTCCACCGCCTGTTCTGACTGCTGAAAATCACCTTGGAGATAAGCCGCCTCTGCAATACATTCATACAGCGCCAGCCTTAGGTCAACATGAGTCTCCCAGCTCCCTGACTCCGATTCAATCTCCAGCAAGCGGATTCCCGCCCTGCCATAGTCAACAGCTGCAGCATAGGCATTGGTCGCCAGCGCCTGCTGGCTGGCTCTGTAGTTAAGATGTACCAACTCCTCTCGATCCGTTGTGGAGGTGATCAGCGCAGCACCTAGGTTTAAGTGGGCGACCAGCTCATAAATGTGATCAGAGAGCTGCTCAGGACCCAGGGTTGACCGCCAAAGCTGCCCAATCTGCCAGTGAAGGCTGGGGCGCTGTGCTTCTGGCACGAGTTCATAGGCAGCCTGCTGCACTCGATCGTGGAGAAATTTGTAGATACAGCTCTCAGCAGTGGCATCCCGAAGAGAATCGCTAGAGGCCGGGGTTTGATAAAACTTATAGATTTCATTGAGGGGCAAGATAAGCTCCCCTTCGAGAGCTGGCCAGAGCGCCGCAGCCACCTGAGATTCTGACTGCTGAGCAACGGCGGCCAGAGTTTTAAGATTGAACTGATTGCCAAGACAGGACGCAAGCTGTAAAACAGACTGCGTTGCAGGCGCTAACTTCTGCAGTTGAGCGACCATAAACGCCACGACGTCAGAACGAGTGGCAGCCAATTTGATCTGAGTCATGTCGCACTGCCAACGAGCAGACTCAGAATCAAACCAAATCAGATGCTCTCGGTAAAGAGACTGCAAAAACTGGCGACTAAAAAAGGGATTTCCTTCGGTTTTGTTGAACGTCAAATCTGCCAGCGGCACCGCTGCCTCAGCAGAGCAATTAAGCGTATCGGCAATCAGCGCCTGCAGAGCTGACTGTGGTAGAGCCTCCAATGTCAAAGTACTCAAGTTAACCTTCGTCTGCTGCAGCTCATAGATCAGCATCATCAGGGGATGTGACGAAGTGACCTCGTTGTCGCGATAGGCCCCGATCAGCAGTAGGTGAATATTGGGAATCTCGGTCAGTAAACGCTGCACAAGCTGTAGAGAAGCTGAGTCAATCCACTGAAGATCATCAAGGAACAGAACTAGCGGATGTTCAAGCGTCGCAAAAACCTGGATAAATTTGCTAAACACTTGGTTGAAACGATTGAGCGCAGCTTCCGCTGCTAGCTCCGGCACAGCCGGTTGGGGGCCAATAATGTTTGCCAGTTCTGGGATCGAGTCAACGAGAACCTGAGCGTTGTTGCCTAAAGCCTGGATCAAATTCAATCGCCAAACCTGTAAAGCCTCGTCACTCTCTGCGAGTAGTTGTGAGATTAGGTTCTGCAGTGCCTGTACAAAAGCGGAAAACGGCACATTGCGCTGAAACTGATCAAATTTCCCCTGAATAAAATATCCACGCTGGCGCAGAATCGGCTGATGAATCTCGTTAATGACCGCAGTCTTACCAATACCTGAAAAACCTGACACCAAGAGTAGCTCAGCGCAGGACAACTGGCTCAAGCTCCCCGATGCCCCAAGCTGTGGAGCATCTTTTGCTTCCGCCGTTTGAGGCTCTGAGCGGGCAACTCGTTCAAAAGCGGCGAGTAGCCTCTCGACTTCTAGTTCTCGACCGTAAAGCCGATCCGGGAGGGTAAAGCGATCGCAAATATCGTGAGTACAGAGTTCAAAATCTACCCACTGTTTTTGGGTTGGGTGGCGCTGCAGCCACTCTAGGTCATACTTCAGTCCCGCCGCAGATTGATAGCGATCCTCCGGGTTCTTAGCCAAAAGCTTCAAGATCAGCTGCGAGAGCAACATCGGAATCTCTGGCCTGAGTTCATGGATGGGGGTAGGCTGCTGGGCAATATGGCAATACACCATCTCCATCGGATCCGCGGTCTGAAACGGAAGCGTACCGGTGAGCAACTCATAGAAAGTCACTCCAAGAGAGTAAAAATCGCTGCGATAGTCAATCCCGCGATTCATGCGACCGGTTTGTTCTGGCGAGATATAGGCCAGCGTCCCTTCCAACGCATTGGGATGCTGACTCTCCTGCATGGATCGCGGGAGAATAGAGGCGAGGCTAAAGTCCGTGAGCTTTATACAGCCCGTTTCTGGCTGAATCAGAATGTTAGCAGGCTTGATATCTTTATGAACCACTCGTTGCTGATACAGATCGGAGAAAATCTGAGCCAGTTGAGCCGCAATATCGAGAAACTTCGCAATCGAGAGCCGTTGCTTAGCCAGACGCCGCCGATAGACATGCAGAGACACTAACCCCTCATCAGCCATGACCATTGATAAACCGGCTCGCTGAGTCGCCTCTAAGCTTAGGGGTTTAACGATACCGGGGAAATTGAGCTGCTGGGTAATGGTGTAGTGGTTGCGAAAATGAGCCAGCTCGGTCAGGCTGGGATAATTTTGCTTCAGCGACTTGACTATCACAGTCTGAGAGTCGCGCTGACAGCGATAGACTACAGTTTTCTCACTGTCGTAAAGGGTCTCAAGAAGCTGATCGCTGGGGGACATTTGCATAACACTGCAATGGCGGTTGACGCACGTCTTCGCTCGAATAACTCAGTAAGCACAAAGACGCGGATGTACTCTCTCTTCCCTAATTTGAAATAGTATTCCCACATCTTGGCCCGTTCGATCATTGCAACGAATTTTGCCGCTGATGTTGAATATGACATCTATTGCAATCTTGGGTCTCGCTTCGCATTTTAGAAAGAAGCCTGAATTTGTCATAATGGAGAAGCCGCATTGCGTAAACCCATGCCCTTCTCGGAATCGCCCGCGTCTCGTTCTTACAGCCAAGAAGATATTCAACAGATTTTAAATGTTGCGATCGCACAGCAAAACTATGAGGGCGAATTCTCTCATGACCAGCTGCTAGAAATCGCAGCAGAAATGGAAATTCCCACCGCGACACTGCGACAGGCGGAACAGCTATGGCAACAAGAGCAAAGTGGCCTCCAGCGGCGTCAAGCCTTTAATGGCTACCGGAAAGCAAAATTAAAGCGACGGGTCGGGCGCTACGCCATCGTCAATACAGGACTATGCCTACTGAATGGATTGACCGGGTTTTCTTTTCTGTGGTTTCCGCTCTTGGCGCTGCCGTGGGGAATCATGCTCGGCTTAAATGCCTGGAATATTTATCATACCCAAGGCGATGCTTACGAAAGAGCATTTCAGCGCTGGAACCGCAAGAAGATTGTAGGGCAATGGTTTCAGGCCCGTGCTAAGCGATTATTTCCAGGATAAGTCGATCGTACTGTCATAAGAGAGGGCGCTCTAACTATTGGGGAATGAGATCGCCGTGATCATACCTTTAGGTCATCCGCAGGACTTAACTCCGTCTCTGGCAGCAGGCCGCTTGGGAACAGTCGCAACTACTGTTTTTGATAGAGCATCTTGAGCAATTCATCTAGTTGACCCGGAGGACAGACATCGAGCAAAGCATCGAAGACCTCTGAAAGTCGTGCAGCGGTTTCGCCCAGTGTCGGACTCATATCCCAGACGTCTTGTACCCACTCCTGCGGTTTTTCGTCAACGAATATCAGGCGTTCTAGAATCTGCTTGGCTTCGCTATTAGATAAAGGCATCGGCTACCAGGTAGGATCGCTAAATAGATTAATCGTGAGTTGAGAATGGCCCGGCGGTACCGAGCTGATGCAGCAACATCGATCGCCGAGTTCTGTAACTTCAACTTCACAGGCATGACAAGACCCCATTAAACACCCCGTAGGGATAGTAATGCCAGCCCGTTCAGCAACGCTTAGCAATCCTTCGCCAACTTGGGCTTCAACCGTGACATTATTAGGCAAAAAGTGAACTGAGACACTCACAATAGGCACTCTCTAAAGGTGAACGGGTAACCATCTGACCCTTCCTGTCTACCTACTGTAGCTAATCTTTCTGGGATGGGACTAGAGAATCACAGTATCTTTCCGTGTGATTTGCGAGACGACCTTTTCCATTGCGGTCCCTTCCAAGTAATTTTTGGAGTAGCGATTAGGCTTGCCACACGGCTCAAGCGGGATTTGCTGCTGTTTGTCAGTCCGCTTAGAAGTGGAATTGGGGGAGAAACTCTTAGGTAGGACAGGCTGGGAGAGCTTTTTAATGGCCTGCTGTGCCCAGAGTTGCACGTTAGAGCTATTACTGGTGGCGAGGGTCAGACAGAGCGAAATAGCCCGTTCCCTCTGCCCCTGCTTCAGATAGATCTCAAGGAGGCGTTTCTTTGACAGTAGAAACGCTCTTGTTCCTTGCAAACGCAGGGACTGTAGACTTTTCGCTTTTGGCTGAGGGGGAATACTTTGAGGGGTACGATCCGCAGAGCAAAGAATTGCTGTTGAAGTTGAGCGGTTCGGTGACAGTGCCTTGATAGTTCGCTGTGCCCATTCTCGCACCTGAGAATTTTGACTCGTCGCTAAAATGCAGCACAGTGAATAAGCCCGCGTGCTTTGTCCATTTCCTTGATAGGCCTGTACAAGATGCATCTGGGCCTGTAGATAAGGATGAGATGCTGGCCTTGCTTGCTTGAGAATATCTTCTAAAGAAGAGACCGCTTGTGAGTATTGACCATTGCTTAAGATTGCAATGCCAACGCGCAGCTGATCTCGAAGAGCTGTCATAGGGGAACCTCGATCTCATGAGTAGGACTGGAGATTGCTGAGCGCTAATAACGTTGGAGCAACTCGTTAGGGTAAGTCGAAAATGCTTTTCTAAAAGGTCAAAAAGACAACGACATAACTTTGCTAACCAAGCAGCGATGCCGTTGTTTGATGAGAGTATCAGCCCAGTCTTCAACTCTCACTGATCCAGATCACGCACCCTCAAGTTTTCTACTCCTGGAGATTATCTTGGTGCTGACGTTTCTCCAACTCAGCCGCATAAAAATCCATGCACAGCTATGTCGTCTTTAGACCTATTCAATACACCTTGTCTCAATCGCTACATTCATTACTCTTGCTGCAACCTGCTTGTTTTCCCCAGCCTGGGGAAAACTCAATTATTGATGCATGTGTCGGTCCCGACAACAATCCCTTCATCAGCTCACCAGCCTAGTCTTACGTGAGTTCGACGCTAAATAATAGCTGTGGGCAGTGCTTGCATCTCATCGGGAGTCAACTCTATCGATGTTTTCATCAGATGGTAGGAGTAGGCAATCAAGCCTCCCAAAAGATTCGCTAAAAAATTAGGGCCACTGCGGTGTCGAGTCTATTCAATCTGGCAAATGTTCTTGAGCTAGTCATTGACCGATTCAATCGGCGCCCGTTTACGCAAGAGCACCTTATCCATCTGACCTTGTCTTGAAAAAGTGGACACTCCATTCAAGGAAATGACTCAGGAGACTGTTCACATGACACAAAAGAAATGCAGACTATTCGCTGACCTTGCCCCGAACTCAACGATATGAAGACTTGGTGGCGGCAACTGAAAGCTCACGAGATATCAGAGCGAATGCTCAGCAATGAATATGATTTAGCGATTGCGGTAGTGAAGAGAATGCAAGCTCAGGGGAAGAAGGGCAAACACAAGATCAATCGTCTCGAGCTTAAGTCGATATAGATACTGATATAGCGATCATAAAAAAGAAATTTCAAACTGCAAGCAATTTTTTGTGACTTTAATTACAATCTCCCTGGCGCAAAATACGCATATTTTATAGTAAATTAACTTATACAAAAAAATATACGTTCAAAGCATTTTTTTGCAGTCAGCACAAAATAAATTGATGTACAATTTCATGGTATGTATACCGTCTTAGCAAACATCTAAATCATTTTGTGAGGAGCGGAATATATTCGTTCTGATACTGAAGAAAGATGCATTTGGGTGATTTTATCTGCATTTCTGCTCGATTTAATTATTTTCAGGCTATTTAGATAAATAGTCTTGTTTTTCCTGGATAAGCTCAGTGCAAGTATACGAGCTGGCATCTTCAATGGGGGTTGAAGAGAGTCATGATGCTCTTTGCAATGACTTATCAGGAGCAATGTTATTGGGCCAAAAACATGATTATGATTGACTCTCCACCTATTGAGAATTCCTTAGGATTCTTAGCACTGGTTAGCTACGTCATTACGCTAATGCCGAGTATTGCTCGCGTTGTCTTCCCGAAGTCTAAGAAATCGCTCCTGCCTAAGTTGTTACTCAAAAAACGCCGTTTAATCGGCGTTTTAGCGTTCTTGTTCGCTTTTTTGCATGGCTGGCTACTGATCCACAAACGACATATTGATTTTGCCGATCTCAAGACCTCTTGGGTTTACTCTCAAGGGATTGCCACAATGGTCATCTTTACCTTGCTAGCAGCAACCTCAAATGATTGGAGCGTCAAAGCTCTAAAAAAGAACTGGAAACAGCTTCATCGGCTCACTTATATCGCAATGTTTCTTTTGACTTGGCATGTGTGGGACAAAATGTCAGGGCACTGGACATATATTACGCCGATTAGCATGGCAGCAATTTTGACAATCACCACTTTATACATAATTCGTCTATGGCGAGAACGTAAGACTCTCAATCAATAGAAAAAGAGGTTCTCGATATCAAACTGCAGCAATATACGACTGCAGTCAGTTGGTTCATTAATTTCTTGACTGAAACACCTTGAAAATAGGACATGTTGGGTATGAAATCTCAAGTCTCTCGAAAGCAGGCCAAATCGGTATGGCCGCTCATGAATCTAATTGTTGCCATTGCACTCTTCGGGGTCGGTGGCGTGATTTGGCAGGGAATCGGGTTGCGATGGTCGGTCACCGGCCTTCAGTCTTCGCAAAGTCCGGCTTTCTCGGCAAAAGCTGTCGAGTCCATTCCCGCTGCTCTCACTTTCGATAATCAAGGCACCTGGGTTTACGCCATCGTCGTTAGCCCAGATGGCTCTACTCTTGTCAGTGGAGGCTACGACGGCCAGCTCAAGTGGTGGAACTTAAAAACAGGCTCACTCATTCGGACAACTCGAGGGCATGCAGACGCCATTGCCTCCCTGGCAATTAGCAACAACGGTCAAACTCTTGTTAGCGGCAGTTGGGACAATCGCATCAAGATTTGGGATCTAAAAACAGGACATCTGCAGCGGACCCTGCGGCACGATGATGATGTCAAGGCAGTTGCCCTCAGCCCAAACGGCAATCTTTTGGCCAGCGGAGGTACTGATAAGACACTGCAAATTTGGGACCTCACCACAGGTCAACCTCTTCATCGCATGACAACAGATACTTGGATTCAATCAGTGGACTTCCATCCTGCAGGTGGTCAGGTGGCCTGCGGGAGCCAAAGTGGTCAAATCAATATCTGGCAACTGTCTCAACACCGTAAACCTCAGCTTTCACAAACTCTGATGGGGCATCAAGAAGCAGTTGGAACCGTTCAATTTAGTCCTGATGGTCAGACCTTAGCCAGTGGCAGTACGGACAGAACTATCAAATTATGGGATGTCCACCAGGGCAGACTCCTCAAAGGTTTGGCTGGTCATATGGCCCCGGTTCGATCCGTTGCCTTTAGTCCCGATGGCAAAACCCTGGCGAGCAGTAGTCATGACACCACCGTCAAGCTGTGGAATATACAAACGGGCAATATCTTGGGCCGATTGACAGAACATCGCCAAGCAGTGTGGACTGTTGCCTTTAGTCCCGATGGACAGCGGGTGGCGAGCGGCAGCAGCGATGCCACGATTAAGTTAGCACCCATCCAGCACCTGACGCGTGCGCTTAAAGCCAGTTACCCACTAAAACATAGGGCGCCCAATGGGCCGGAGATCGGTAGTCGGGATCTTTGAGCAACGATAGTTGTGCCTGTCTGAGCGCCTCTGCCTTGTTCAACCTGCCTTGACTCAGCTCTCGATAGAAAGCGCGGATAAATTGTGCCCCGGATTCGTCATCCAAATACCACAGTGATCCAAGGGTACTCCGCGCACCCGCTTGCACAGCCACTCCCGACAGCCCTAAGGCTGCTCGCGCATCGCCAGCTGCTGTTCGACAGGCACTCAAGACCAGAAGTTCAATGGGTTGTGTGCGGGTTTGCTCACTGTTGCGTAGAAGCTCATTGAGTTCATTGATCTGAATGGGCTGATCATAGGCCAAGATAAAGGTGCCGTTGGAGCTAGAACTGAACTCTCCGTGGGTTGCCAAATGCACCACTGGGAACGATACTCCCTTGATCTGGTCCTGAAGTGCCTTCCTTGTAAAGCGCTGATCTAGCAAAACTTGACCGGAGGCTGCGGCTTGAATTTGCTCTAATTCCTTGCGAACATTTTTGAGGGCAGGGAAACCATGACGACTTTCAGCTAGCCCTCCAGCCAAGATTTTCAGATTTTGAGTCTCCAATGGACGCGGGTTTAGCAACTGCAGCCCCGGGGCCAAGGCAACGCTGTAGCGCTCAATGAGATACTGACTGCCATCATAGAGAGCCGCCATCGGAATATTGCGCAAGGCTCCATCAAGGACAAAGACTAAGGTGTCTATCTGTTGCTGGGCTAAATCTTGCTCGGCAGGCTGAATCAACCAGCGATAAATCGTTTGACCTAATGCTTTACCTTCTGGCGCGATGTAGGGTTTCTCAAAAAAGGTCCGTGCCTGTGCAACAGCACTTTCAACCTCTGACTGCGGAATAGGGACTGGGTAATGCTTAAGGGGTTGCTCAGGCAGGCTGAAGATTACCTCTAGGCGATCACTCAACACGATGGGATATAAAACCGCCGCATTCTTTTGGTCTACTTGGTCAACAGCAACGCGCTGTCCCTCCAGACAGGCTGATCGGAAGAAATTTTCTAATTCGACCAGCTGCAATGCCTCAATAACGTTACGAGCTTCTTGAATCTGAGCTTGGCTCGATGCTTGGGGTTGGAGGAGTAAATCCACTAAATCGCGGTATACCGGTTCAACGGTCTGCTGAAACGAAAACTGAACATCCGGATTGATGGCGACTAAATTACTACGGAGAGCCTGCAAGGTTTCGAAGGCATTTTCATAGGCCTTTGTTGCCGCTACCCAATCTCCCTGTGCCTTTAAGATCCGTCCCTGCTGCCAGTGCCACTGATAGCTGATGTCGGTGGCATTGGCAGTCTGCGCCAAGGAGAGGGCTTTCTGGGTTAGGTCTGCGGCAATAGCCCACTGTTGGTTTTGCTCATAGAGCTGCCCTAGATAGCCTAAAGCGTAGGACTCTGCGCGCGGATCGTTAAGCTGTTGTGCTTGCTGCAGGGCTGGCGTCATCCACTGGGCAATTTGGCGCCAAGATAGATCTCTGGGTGAGAGTTCTTGCTTGAGCTGAACTAGACTGCGCCCGAGATTGATCTGGCTATATACGGTTTCTCGACTAACCGGTAGAGCCTCAATCTGAGCTTGGATCTGTGGCCAAAGTTGTTCCGCCTGCTGCTGATTACTTTGATTAAGCGCAACCTTAAGCTGATTGAGCTGAGCCTGAACGCGGAGAGTCGCGATCGGCGACTGTGCAGCAGCACGATAATGCTGAAGTGCTCCTGACCATTGCTGCTGAGCATAGGCGGTATTCCCTAAGCTCAGGTAGCTTGCAAAAGGGCTAGAGCCTGAATCTTGCGCTATTTCTAAGCTTGCTTGCAATGTAGCTTGTGATTGCTCAAGGTCACCCACCAAACGGAATGTATTCCCGAGGCTACGAAGTCCTGTGGTTCTAAGATTTGAGTCTGTCTGCTGTTCTAGAGTCTCCTTAACTTGCGCTAGAGTCTTGCGAGCTCTCAGATAGAATCCCAGCATTTGCTGAGCCTGGGCTTGGTTGATAAGACTTCCGACTTGGCCTGCGGTATCTCCTGACTCAGCATAGATTTGAGCGGCACGCTTCCAAGTCGCCAGTGCCGCTGTAGGTTCGGACTGGGCAAGCTGGAGACTGCCTTGGGTATTGAGGGTCTGGGCTAACTGGAGTCGAGCACCGGGTTGGTCTGTCAATAGTTCGCGGCTGCGGTCATTAGCCGTCTGAGCCTCTGACCATTCTCCGAGTTGTTGATGAGCCGATGACAAATGATTTAGAAGCACAGCTTGATTTAGGCCGTCTCCTTGGGATTCTGCAAGCCGCTCCAGTTGCTGCCAAGCTGAGATCGCGGCCGTAAACTGACCTGACTGATAATGGTTATGACCCTGAACCCACAGGTCCTCGGTAGGGGCCACTTCTACCTGAGTTGCTTCTGCTGGGACAATCTGCGGCAGGGGTAATGATTGTATGTCCTTCGTTTGGGCAATGCCTGGGTTGAGGTTAAGAAAGATGACAAGACCTACGCCACCCCAAAAATATCCAAGGTGACTCAGCTTTTTAGGGATTTTTAGTTTCAATGTTGTTCGGGCCATGATGTGACCGTTAGAGCCGTAGATGGCTCATGCCGACATTTCTCCGCCACAGGATCACTCCTTAGTATAGAGGGTTACTTCCCTTGAACCGATAGGTCACGGCTGAGGTCAATACGGATCTATTCTTTAGCCCTTCTCCTGTTGGGGAACGGCTGCGGCAATCTGCTGGGAGATGAAGGGTAAAAGCTCTTGGTTTTGACTAATAATGGGTCCTTCAGTGAACACCACTAGGGTATAGGGATAGTGTTGAGGCAGTTCGATATAGGCGGCATCATGCCGTACGGTACTGGTCCAACCTGCTTTAGACCAGACTTGAGCATTTGGGGGCAGTCCACCGCCGAGGAATCCGGTGATCTGGTTTTCAGGGTCTGCGGTAAGGTCGTTAGGGCTTAGGCTGCGTTGCATGAGGGCTGCCATTTGTTGCGATCGCAACCCCGAAACAGCCACACCCCCCATCACACTGTGAATTAATCGCGCCACCGCATCCGTCGTCAGCATATTGCGATTTTGATTGGCGACAAAGAGACTTTCCCGACCGTAAGGACCATCTCCCCAGGTTTTCTGGTTGATATTGACCGTCTCTAGCTCCAGCCAATCGAGGGACTGAAAATAGCGATTCACCAAATTCCTTTGGTGTTTCCAAGTCTCAAACGGCTCTGAAGGTAGCTCTGGGCCGCTCGTGGTGCCCGTCAACATATCCACCACCAGACTCGTCGCATCATTGCTAGAGTCGGCAATCATATCCCGCATCGCCCGCTCCAGTTCAACCGACGGCGGCAGCATCCCCGTTTCTAGCCACTCGTGACAGGCTACTAGATAGAAGAGTTTAACCACACTCGCTGGATAAATCCGCTCCATCCCCCGATAGCTAAAACCTCGCACAGGATACTGCCAGAACGTCTGGGCATCCAGTGCCCCCCCAGTGTTTGTCGGGAACGGCGGATCGTACACCAACCAAGTCAACGCAATTTGATTGCGCGGCAAGTCTGGGAACTTTTCCCAAGCTGCCTCTAAAATTTGATTCCCGTGGGCAGCAAGTTCTCCATCAGCCTGAAAAAATGGCATGGCAGGTAAGACAATGACAGCAGTTCCTCCGCACACTACCACTGCTCTACTTGCATCGCCAAGCTATAGTCATTCCCTAAATTACTCGTTAATTTTTGCAGAATAAAGACCTGTGCAATTTCTGAACAATGATTCAATTCAGGGATCAGTTGGGAAAGCTTAATAAAGAGTCAGAATCAAAGACAGCTAGCTCTAATGCAGAGGAATGCATTGACAGAGCTATCTTTACTGATGAAGACTAATGTAAGATTGAAAACTTAAAACCAGCAGTGGGCGCAGGAGATACACGTGGCAGGTCATAAAATCCTAGTGATTGATGACAGTAAAGTCATCCGGATGCGAGTCAGGGACATGCTTCCAGACGGTGACTTTCAGGTTCTAGAAGCCAAAGATGGCGTCGAGGGGCTGAACTTGATTCGTCAAGAGCGTCCTAACCTAATCATGCTAGATTTCTTGCTGCCGCGCCTCAGTGGCTGGGAAGTTTATCAAGAGCTCCAGCTTGAGCAAAGTCTGCAGGCTATTCCCCTTGTGATTATGTCAGGGCGGAAAGAAGAAGTCACCGACAAGCTATCAGAGCCATTTGAGTTTTTTGAATTTATTGAAAAACCCTTTGAGAAGCATCAGCTCCAAGGTGCAATCAAAGGTGCAATCACAAAATCGAAGCAACCCCGCATCAGAACAGGGGCGGCCCCTCTCAAAGTTGCAGCGCCGTCTATCGATACCTCAGAAGTTGCTGCTCTCCATCAAAGAATCGAGGGTCTCGAAGATGAAGTCGCTAATCTAAAGAAAGCGCTGGCTCAGCTCGTTAAGTTCGTGAAGCAAAAGATCTAATCAAGCTCTCGTCGCCCCTCAAGCGCACGCGCTAACGTCACCTCGTCGGCATACTCTAGATCGCCCCCCATGGGTAATCCAAAGGCAATGCGGGTCACCCGCGTAAAGGGCTTCAAAAGCTGCCCTACATACAACGTTGTCGTTTCGCCCTCAACGCTGGGGTTGATCGCTAAAATGACTTCCTTAATGTCATCAGACTGACCCACTCGCTGCACCAAAGCCTGAATATTAAGCTGCTCAGGCCCCAGACCATCCATAGGTGAAATCAAGCCGCCGAGCACATGGTAACGGCCCCGGAACTCTCTTGTCTTTTCGAGGGCAATCACATCTCTGGAATCAGCCACCACGCAGAGTGCTGCTCCCTCACGGTTAGGGGCGCGGCAAATATCACAGACCGGCTCTGCTGAGAGGTGAAAACAGACCGAGCAAAACCCAACCTGCTGCTTCGCTTCGACTAGGGCCTGTGCCAGGGCACGAACCTCTGTCTCAGGTCGTTTGAGGATGTGTAGCGCTAACCGCTGCGCTGTTTTAGGACCAACGCCAGGGAGGCGCTGGAGTTGCTCAACAAGGCGAGCTAGCGGACGGGTATAAACAGTACTCAAGCTGGCGGTTCCTTTAACCTATCGTTCAAACACGTCTAACGTTACTGGGGAGTTTGATGGCGAAGCGCATCAATAATTTGTTGATTGGCGCTCGGGAAAGGGTACATCTCAATATCATCCAACGTAACCCAGCGGACCTCATCACATGCAATCGGCTGTGGCTCTCCCACCAGATGACGGCAGTGGTGAACCGTTAGCGTTACCTTGAAGTGCGTATAGGCATGATCCACGGTGATCAAATGATCGCCCACCTCAATCTCAATGCCCAGCTCCTCTTTGATTTCCCGAGCAATGCAGTCAGGAATAGTTTCGCCCGCTTCAACCTTACCTCCAGGGAATTCCCATAGTCCGCCCAGCAATCCCTTTTGGGGACGTCTATCGATTAAAACTTGGCCCTGATCATTCCAGATCACAGCAACCCCAATTTGCTTATGGGGCAGGGGAGAGCGAGGTTCAGACATAGGTAATTTTGTTTGCAAATTCAAAAGATAAGCTTGGCAAAATTCTGACCAGGGACAGCGATCGCAACTCGGCTGCTTGGGCAGACAAATCGTCGCCCCCAAATCCATCAGAGCTTGATTGAAACCGCGCGGATACTCAGGATCCAACACCTGTTCAGAGACCAACCAGAGGTGGAGCAGCGCTCGTTTAGGCGGTACAGACAGCGCCGTTAATCGAGCTAAAACCCGCTTAACATTGCCATCTAAAATCGGAACTGGCTGATCGAAAGCCGCGCTCAGAATCCCGCCCGCAGTGGTTTTACCCACACCTGGCAACTGCAGAACCGCATCTAGCGTATCAGGAAATCGACCGCCCCATTCCGTCACAATTATCTGAGCTGCACGATGAAGATTACGGGCGCGCGCATAGTAGCCCAATCCCTGCCAAAGCTTAAGCACCTGCTGCTGATCAGCGGCAGCCAATACCTCAAGCGTCGGGAACCGCTTTAACCAACGCTGATAATAAGGGATCACCGTCTTCACCTGCGTTTGCTGCAGCATGATTTCCGAGATCCAAATCGCATAGGGGTCGAGCGTCTGCCGCCAAGGCAAATCTCGACCCCACTGGTCATACCAGATTTTTAGCGAAGTCCGTAAAGGCTGAACGACAGATGGCGGGACCGATTTCATCCTTAAGTCGATTTTAGCCCCCAATATATAAAGACTCAATCCACAGCTAAATCTGACTGCACAAGGCGCTCCACCGCTAGGCGTTGCTCAGCTGCCCGCAGAAAATAGCCGTTCAGCATTGCCACAGACATGAGATGTGCCAAGTGTTCACGACTGGTACTAACCATCACATCAAACTGTTCTGACGGCAGATTGCCCAGCAATGACAGGATATGGCGCTCCATAACCTGTTTTACCTCCTCAGACTCTGGCTTTGAAAGACGGCCGACAGAACTCTCATCCATAGACTGTACGTACTGCCAAAGCTGATTGGTGGACGGGCTAGAGGGAGCGTCAAAATTAGCGGAGGGGTCTTCTCTAAGATTATCCATTTAGAAATCCTACCTAATGGCCTGATAAGCCCACGATAACAACGCTACAGAGATCTCCGTAGTGGGCAGAACCGAACCCGAAGGTACACAAATTAAGACTTAACTGGCTAAATACTCATGGATATCTGCCTTGCGTTTACGCAGCTTATTCAAGGCCTCACGCTCAATCTGGCGGACACGCTCTCGACTAATTTCAAGCTGTTCTCCGACCTTCGCCAAGGTGAGGGGTTTACCACTATCAAGACCGAAACGGAGCGTTAACACTTGCTGTTGCTGAGACGTCAAGTCAGCCATCAAGCGCTGCAAATCCTGGCGCAACGAGACTTGAAAGGTATAAGTCTCAGGAGAGGCAGAGGGATCTTCAATCAGCTCCCCCAACTCAGTATCTTGATTGTCACCAACCTTGACATCTAAAGAGAGCGGCAACCGTGAGCGATCTAGGTATTCACGTACCTGCTTTGAGCTTAGATTGAGTGCTTCAGCGAGTTCATCAATCGTAGCGGCTCGTCCCAGTTCTTGGGCCAACTGTCGCTGTGTCTTCTTGATCTTATTAAGCTTTTCAGTAATGTGAATAGGCAGGCGAATCGTGCGTCCCTTCTCCGCGATCGCGCGGGTGATGGCTTGACGAATCCACCAGTAGGCATAGGTCGAGAATCGGTAGCCCTTCGTGGGATCAAATTTTTCGACGCCCCGCGTCATACCAATCGTGCCTTCTTGAATTAAATCCAGCAGATCAACATTGCGCTTAATATATTTCTTGGCAACGGATACCACCAAACGCAGATTGGCTTCCACCATTTTGCGCTTCGCAGCTTCACCGTCAGTGATTTGCTGCTGTAGGTCTGTTGCAGAGACCTGAGCGGCTTCTGCCCATTGCTCCAAGGCTGGTTCTTGTTCTAGCTTTTCGACTAACTCTGTTCTTAAAGTCTGAAGCTCAATAAAGCGCTGAACTTGTTTCGCGTAGGTGATCTCTTGCTCGTGAGTCAGCAAGGGCACACGGCCAATTTCGCGTAAATATGTCCGAACCAGATCTTTCGATGTGTCAGTACTTCTCATATCTTAAAACCTCGTCCGTCAGAGTAAATGTGGTCGCAAGGGTCCACAGAAGTCACATGCGATGAGATGGACAAGTAGTGACGGGCCATTACCTGCATTGCCAGTCATAGATCTATCGCTCTAAAGCTCATCGCAGCATACCTGAATGCAGAATCTGTGACAGTTAATTGCGATACGACCGTAGAGGCAATTCCATGAGTAATACAAATGAACCGTACTGTTAACAACTGTAACATTGGCCCATTTCCCAGCAGCACCTACAGCGGAATAAGCTAATTGGTTAAGGTCCAGCAATAGATGGACTTTTCCCCATTTCTCGAGCTTATTGTTACAATGCGTTACAAGAGAGCTTTCTAAAGATATTCTGAAGATATGTTGCTGCTCAGTCAGTAATTCTGAGAGTTCTCTTCTCCCGCAGTTGCAGCTTAATTTTTATTATGACCTTGGCATCTAAGTCTATTGCTTCACCTTCGACTTCAGCCTACACGTCGGCGGGAGCCCTTGTTTGGCCTGCGACAGAGCCGTCTAAGTCTGCTCAGCCTATTGTCAAGCGTCCGTCTGGCCCTCGCTACGATCCGGCCCAGATTCAGCAGCAGTATCGAGGGCAGTACGTCAAAGTTGCACGGCGATGGTGGCTGATTACGTCCTCATTTGCGCGGCTTCAGCTCAATCGCTGGTGGGATCAACGAGCAGGATTGAGCCCGAAGCAGCAGCGCAAACGGGCTGTGCAGCTACGCGAAATGCTCACAGAGCTGGGACCAGCCTTTATCAAAATTGGTCAAGCTCTCTCCACTCGGCCTGATATTTTGCCCCCGGTTTACCTTGAAGAGCTGTCCAGGCTGCAGGATCAAATTCCGCCGTTCGACAACCAGATTGCCTTTCGCTTCATTGAAGAAGGTCTGGGCCAGCCACCCCACGAGCTTTTTGCAGAGCTGAGTCCTGACCCGATTGCGGCGGCTTCTCTCGGGCAGGTTTATAAAGGACGACTGCGCTCGGGTGAACAGGTCGCAGTTAAGGTGCAGCGCCCGGGGCTCGCAGAACAAATTGCCCTAGATATCTATCTACTCCGCAGCTTAGCGACTTGGGCACAAAAACAGTTCAATCCGCGTAGTGATCTAGTAGCGATTCTGGATGAGTTCGCCGGCCGCCTATTCGAAGAGATGGACTACGTACAGGAAGGTCACAACGCTGAGCATTTTGCTGAACTGTATGGATACCTACCCGAAATTCATGTCCCGACCATTCACTGGGAATATACGAGCCGCCGGGTGCTGACAATGGAGTGGATTGATGGCACAAAGCTAACCCAACCCGAAAAGATCTTGGCTCAAGGTATTGATGCTCGACATCTGATTGATGTTGGCGTTCAGTGCTCACTTCGTCAGCTGCTAGAGCATGGCTTTTTTCATGCCGATCCCCACCCCGGCAATTTGCTGGCGACACCCGACGGCAAGCTGGCCTACCTTGACTTCGGCATGATGAGTGAGATTCGTGTCGACCAGCGCTATGGCCTCATCAATGCCATTGTCCACATCGTCAATCGTGAGTTTGAGGCGTTGGCCCATGACTACGTGCGTTTGGGTTTTTTGACGCCGGATACCGATTTAGCACCCATCGTTCCGGCATTGGGGGTCGTCTTTAATAATGCTCTGGGCGCCAGCGTGGCGGAACTCAACATTCAGAGTATTTTTGATGATCTATCAGAATTGATGTACGAGTATCCCTTTCAGGTGCCGTCCTACTATGCACTGATTGTGCGATCGCTGCTGACGATGGAAGGGATCGCTATTGGAGTTGACGAAGAATTCAAGGTTTTGAGCGCAGCCTATCCCTACGTAGCAAAACGAATTCTTACTGATCCAGCCCCTGAGCTACGGCAGAGTCTGATTGACCTGCTGTTTAAGGAAGAGGAGTTTCGCTGGAATCGCTTAGAAAATCTGCTCCGTAATGCTCAAAACAACTATGACTATGACCTCAACGGCTCTCTAGATCAGGCTCTAGATTTTCTCTTCTCAGAACGAGGCGAGTTTATGCGCGATCGCATCGCTCAGGAGTTGGTCAATGGCTTAGATAACCTGGGTCAAACAGCGCTCCATACTGCGTTGGCACCCTTGCGAAGCTTAACTGAGAAGGCTGATCACAGCATGCCGTCGTCCACCAGCACGCCTCCTGACTTCAGCGAAACATTGGCGCAGATGCAGCGAATTATGGGCCTTCTGCAGGAAACCCAGAGCTTTGACCCGTTTCAGCTTGTACCCGCCATCGCGGCAATTCTGGTCCGCCCAGAAACCCATCGTCTAGGACAGCAGGTTGCCAATGGCCTTGCTCAAAAACTAGCGGCCCGCGTCATTCGTGACGTTCTGCTAGCCAATGAACCTCAAGGTTCGGCCATCAGCGTCTCTCGTCATCGCTAGTTCAGGGAGATGCTGGGCTAGGAGACGGTGATGGACTCGCGGTTACCGTCGGGCTGGGAGGTTGGAGCGGTATCGAACTGGGCGTGGGGCTAGGCGTTGCTGTTCCGCTAGGAGCTGGACTAGGTGTGGGGCTAGGCGTGATCGGTAGCTGCGGCAAGCCCAGGGATGGCGAAGGTGCTAAGGATGGAGACGGAGACGGGGAAACCGTCTCTGCGGGAGGCGGATCGGCAGGGCGTTTTCCACGCCTGAGTCCCCGAAGCATAAGCGCACCTAAACTCAAGACAAATAATGCCAAGAGGAGTCCCGGTAGAAGCTTCTTGTTCTGCTTAGGTTTCTGTTCTGGCTCTGCCTTCGATTCTTCTAAATGGCGGAGGAGAGCCTCAGATGACTCCAGATAATCCTCAATGGAGGGATCTAAATAGTTTTCGTAAGACTTTGGAAAGTCCGCTGGAGGTGGCGTACTCAGCGGCTCTGCTGTCTCAGAGTCGAGGGCTGCATCCGGCGGTGTCTCGATTGCAATCATGTCCTCGGTTTCGGCAGGCCGATCGTTATGGGTCGTGACGAGCGCAGCTTCCTGAATTTCAGGCTCGGGCACGAGAGCGGCATCGGGCAGTGTTTCTGGCTCTGCCAGCGTTTCAGATTCTGCACTGCTGGCACTAGCAACAACGGGTTCGGGATGCATTGCAGGGTCAATAGGGGGCGGCTCAGGGGCTTCAATGGCGCTTGCTAAGGCTTGGGGTTCTGCTTCGATCTCAGGCTGCGATTCAGAGACCAAAGCGGCGCTTTCTTCGGGCGGGATTAAAAGCTGAGCCTGCTGCTGACGGTAATAGGTCAGCTCAGATTCTACGGTTAGATCTAGGCTAGCTAGCGCAGTCTGCAGGGCCGGATGCAGGGTCGCCGTTTGTTCTGAGGTCTCGTTCATATTCTAAGCCGGTAGCGTTGCACTCAATCTACCCACTCCAGTGCAAGTAGGGTATCACGAGCATTTTCATAGTAAGGCTCTCATAGTAAGGGATGAAAGAAAGCAACCTATCTTCTGTGTCGTTGGCTCAGGTGAGATCTTCGCTCCGCACGAATGCCTGCACCCTTGTGCGGCTGATGCTACAGAAATATCTGCTCTAATCAATATGTATCGGTGTGTTAGTAGGCTGAAGCGGGCCGAATTGGTGTCGCCATCGCCGACCAGCCGCTTATGGTCATCGCTAGCGAGGTTTCAACTAGCTCTCTTTAGCTCTATTCGTTCGTCACAGAGGGGGAGGCTCGTTTTTGTAACCATCCCGCCAAGATCGATAAACAAAAAGCGCTCAAGATAGCCAGTCCGGCAAACATATAACCATTGCCTTTTTCAAACAAGTTTGCACCGATAGCCACCATCGGTGCATCAGAGACGAGAGCCCCGAGTACTAGGGCTGGTAAGAACATCTTCCATTTTGTTGTGGTTAAGCCTGCACTGTAGCTTACAAAGTCAAAGGCACCTGTCATTAATGCCCCAGCCAACAAAAAGAAATTGCTTTCTAGATGTTTTTGACTTAGCTTGTCAACTTTTCCCATGAATCGAGTGCCAACCAGCTTCTCCACAAGGCCACGACCATATCGTTTTGCAAGATAAAAACCCAAGCTACAGGAGACGATATCGGCAAAGACGACAGTGGCGACAGCAACCGGGTAGTCCAGGAAAGACCCTGCAAAAAATGCCCATATCGTGCTTGGAACAATAGGAATCACCACGCTAATGGTGCGTAGCGCAAAAATACCAACGGGTGCCCAAGGTCCAAGGCTCTCGATTTTAGCTTTCAGGGGATCTAGGTCCACCTGTTGAAAAGCCCAAATGGCTAAAGCAACGCCCCCCGCAATCAGTACAAATTTAATAACCTTACGCAGCGTTTTATTCATAGAAGCAGAATCTGGGTTGGCCATCAGCGCAGAGCAAAAAG